>NZ_JBHSCH010000004.1:0-253299 GCF_042651065.1 Teichococcus aestuarii | reverse complement strand
GGCATCGGTCGGCATTGTCTCGGTTCTCGCCGTGCCGCAGTGCGGGCAGGTGATTGTCGACTCCAGGATCATCGGGTCCTCACACGTACGCATAACTCAGCCCCCGCCCCCCTGCCGCCCCCCACCACGGGCGAGGCGCTGCGGCTGGAGGGTGTCACCGCCGGGCACGAGGGCGCCGCCCGCCCGGCGCTGCGCGGCATCAGCCTGCGCGTGGCGCGGGGTGAGCGCGTGGCGGTCATCGGCGCCAGCGGCGCGGGCAAATCCAGCCTGCTGGCGCTGGTGGCCGGCGAGCTGCCCGCCTGGGAAGGCCATGTCGCCGCCCTGCCCGCCACCCTGCTGACCCAGCGGACGGAACTGTTCCAGGACACGCTGCGCGGCAACCTGCTGCTGGCCGACCCCACGGCCGACGACGCCCGCCTCTGGCGCGCGCTGGCCGATGCGGGCCTCGCCGCGCATGTCGCCACCCTGCCCGAAGGGCTGGAGGCGCGCCTCGGCGAAGGCGGCGCCGGGCTTTCCGGCGGCCAGTCCCGCCGCCTGGCGCTGGCCCGGCTGCTGCTGCGCGGCGCCCCCCTCTGGCTGCTCGACGAGCCGACCGAGGGGATGGACGGCGCCCTCGCCGCTGATGTGCTGGCCCGCCTCGCCGCCCGCGCGGTGGGCGCGAGCCTGCTGATCTGTACCCATCTGCGCCGCGAGGCCGCGCTGGCCGACCGGCTGCTGCTGCTGGAGGAAGGCCGCCTCGTGGGTGAGCACCGGCGGGGCGAGGCGGGCTTCGCCGCCGCCCTCGCCGCGCTGCGCCCCGGCTGAGGCGCCGCCCTTCCGCCAGGGTCTCCGGCCGACGCGCTCCGGCGCCGGCCGCAACATCGAGAGGACGCCGGCTGCACCCCGGCGGGATCGGATGGAACTCGACGTCGTCGCGTTGTCACGGCTGCAATTCGCCCTGACCGCGCTCTACCACTTCCTCTTCGTGCCGCTGACCATCGGCCTGTCGATCCTGCTGGCCATCATGGAGACGGTCTATGTCATGACCGGCCGCGCCGTGTGGCGGGAGATGACGCGCTTCTGGGGCACGCTGTTCGGCATCAACTTCGTGCTCGGCGTGGCCACCGGGCTGACCATGGAATTCCAGTTCGGCATGAACTGGAGCTACTACAGCCACTATGTCGGCGACATCTTCGGCGCGCCGCTCGCCATCGAGGGGCTGATGGCCTTCTTCCTGGAGGCCACCTTCGTCGGGCTGTTCTTCTTCGGCTGGGACAGGCTCTCGAAGCTCGGCCACCTCGCGGCCACCTGGGCCGTGGCGCTCGGCTCCAACCTCTCGGCGCTCTGGATCCTGATCGCCAATGGCTGGATGCAGAATCCCGTCGGCGCCGCCTTCAACCCGCAGACCATGCGGATGGAGGTGGCCGACTTCTGGGCCGTGCTGTTCAACCCCGTGGCGCAGGCGAAGTTCGTGCACACCGTCTCGGCCGGCTATGTCACGGCGGCCCTCTTCGTGCTCGGCGTCTCCGCCTGGTACCTGCTGAAGGGGCGGCACGTGGCGCTGGCGCGGCGCTCGATGACGGTGGCCGCCTCCTTCGGCCTCGCCGCCTCGCTCTCCGTCGTCGTGCTGGGCGACGAGAGCGGGTATCTGGCCACCGAGCACCAGCAGATGAAGCTCGCCGCCATCGAGGCGATGTGGGAGACGGAGCCGGCGCCCGCCGCCTTCACCGCCTTCGGCTTCCCCGACCAGGAGGCGCGCGAGACGCACTACGCCATCCACATCCCCGGCCTGATGGGGCTGATCGCCACCCGCTCGCTGAACACCGAGGTGCCGGGCATCAAGGCGCTGGTGGCGCGGGCGGAGGAGCGGGTGCGCCAGGGCATCCTGGCCTATGACGCGCTCCAGCAGATCCGCGCCCTGCCGCGCGGCGCGGCGGTGCCGGCGGCGTTGCAGCAGGCCTTCGAGGCGCATGGCCGCCAGCTCGGCTACGCCTACCTGCTGCGCCGCTACCTCGACGACCCCCGCGAGGCGACGCCGGAGCAGATCAGCCGCGCGGCCTGGGACACGGTGCCGCAGGTGGCGCCGCTGTTCTGGTCGTTCCGGATCATGGTCGGGCTCGGGATGTTCTTCATCCTGCTCACCGCCACCTTCTTCTATCTCTCCGCCCGGCACCGGCTGGACCGGCACCGCTGGCTGCTGTGGGTGGCGGTGTGCAGCATCCCGCTGCCCTGGGTCGCCGCCGAGCTGGGCTGGATCGTCGCCGAATACGGCCGCCAGCCCTGGATCATCGAGGGCGTGCTGCCCACCGCCATGGCGGTCTCGCATCTCGGCGTCACCGAGGTGCTGCTGACCATCGCCGGCTTCACCCTGATCTACAGCGTGCTGGCGGTGGTCGAGATGGGGCTGATGCTGAAGGCCATCCGCAAGGGACCGGCATCCCCGGCTCCCGCGCATCCCGCAGCTCCCGCGGCGCCGCTGCGCGCCCTGCCGGCGGAGTGACGTGCCATGATCCTGCATGAACTGCTCGACTACCCCACCCTGCGGCTGATCTGGTGGGCGCTGCTCGGCGTGCTGCTGATCGGCTTCGCCGTGGCCGACGGCTTCGACCTCGGCGTCGGCGCGCTGCTGCCCTTCGTCGGCCGCACCGACATGGAGCGGCGCGTCGCCATCAACAGCATCGCTCCCACCTGGGAGGGCAACCAGGTGTGGCTGATCCTCGGCGGCGGCGCCATCTTCGCCGCCTGGCCGCCGCTCTACGCGGTGTCCTTCTCGGGCTTCTACCTCGCCATGTTCGTGGTGCTGGCGGCGCTGATCCTGCGCCCCGTCGGCTTCAAGTACCGCGGCAAGCGCGACGACCCGCGCTGGCGCGCGGCTTGGGACTGGGCGCTGTTCACCGGCGGCTTCGTCCCCGCGTTGATCTTCGGCGTGGCGGTGGGCAACGTGCTGCAGGGCGTGCCCTTCCGCCTCACCGAGGAATACGGCATCCGCTACGAGGGCAGCTTCTTCGGCCTGCTCAACCCCTTCGCCCTGCTCTGCGGCGCGCTCTCGCTCTGCATGATGGTGATGCATGGCGGCGCCTGGCTCTCGCTGAAGGCCAGCGGCCCGGTCGCCGAGCGCGGCCGGCGCTACGGCGGCGTGGCGGCGCTGGCGGCGATCGGCCTGTTCGCGCTCGGCGGCGTGTGGGTGGCGCTGATGGCGGGCTACCGCATCACCAGCCCGGTCGACCCCGCCGGCCCCTCCGCGCCGCTGCTGAAGGAGGTGGCGCGGGAAGGGGCGGCTTGGCTCGCCAACTACGCCGCCCACCCATGGATGCTGCTGGCCCCCGCCTGCGGCTTCCTGGGGCTGCTGGGCGCCCTGCTCGGCCTGCGGGCGGGGCGGGAGGTGAGCACCCTGCTGTGCAGCAAGCTCGCCAATTTCGGCATCATCAGCACGGTGGGGCTGTCGCTCTTCCCCTTCCTGCTGCCTTCCTCGCTCGACCCCCGCTCCAGCCTGACGGTGTGGGACAGCTCCTCCTCGCACCTGACGCTGTTCATCATGCTCGTCGCCACTGTGCTCTTCCTGCCGCTCATCCTCGCCTACACCGCCTGGGTCTACCGGGTGCTGTGGGGCAAGGTGGACGAGCACAGCGTGCGCGGCAGCGCCGACAGCTACTGACCGGAAAGGAAACCGCCCGATGTGGTACTTCGCTTGGCTGCTGGGCCTCCCCCTCGCCGCCGCCTTCGCCGTGCTGAACGCCATGTGGTTCGAGCTGATGGAGGAAGGGCGCGGCGCGCCGGAGACATGAGCGGGCGGGAGGCCATGCCGGCGCAGGCCGAGGCCCTCCAGCTGCAGGCCAGCGCCACCCAGGCGGCGGCGCTGCTGCGGCAACTGGCCAGCGAGCCGCGCCTGCTGCTGCTCTGCCACCTGACGGAGGCGGGCGAGATGACGGTGGGAGCGCTCACGGCACGCCTCGGCCTGTCGCAGCCGGGTGTCTCGCAGCATCTGGCCCGGCTGCGCGAGGATGGGCTGGTCGTGGCGCGGCGGGAAGGCACCACGCTCCACTACCGCGTGGCCGACCCGCGCGTGGCCCGGCTTCTCGCCCTGCTGCGGGACATGTTCTGCACCCCGCGATAACGGCTTCCGAAGCCGCTCCGGCGTCGTCCGGGCACGGAAAGGACTCTTTGTGCCTCTTTAACCAATTGGAGCGGGCACTTGCCTACCCCTGCCTCCTGCACAGCAGGCAGGAGGCAGGTGGTGGCACGGTCCTTCAACGATCCCGGATACGCCGCGCAGTGGGAGCTTCAGGACGGCACGGGCATCAACGCCACACCGCTCTATGCGCAGTACACCGGCGCCGGCATCCGCATCGGCATCGTCGATGCCGGCGTCAACTACGCGCTGCGCGATCTGGGCGGCCAGATGGACGTGGCGGCGGATTACGACGCCCTGGAGGGCGATGACGACGCCAGCACCACCTCCGGCGACCAGCATGGCACCACGGTCGCGCTCATCATCGGCGCGCGGGCCAACAACGGCATCGGCGATATCGGCGCCGCCTTCGGTGCAAGGCTGGTCGCCTACCGCTTCGACACGCGGGATGCGCGCACCGTGGCGCAGGAGACGGCGCTGCTGGCCCTGCAGCATCAGGTCGATATCTCGCAGAACTCCTGGAGCCGCTCGGGCGAGTACTTCCGCGACGATTTCGGCAGCGCGGAGTATGCCGGGGCCGCCGCCGCCATCCTGCACGCGGCGTCGGCGGGGCGTGGCGGCCTCGGCACCGTCATCGTGCGCTCCGCCGGCAACAACGGCGCCACGGGCGACGACGTCAACAGCCACAGCTACCTTAACAACCGCCACAGCATCGCCGTCGGCGCCACGGATTCCACCGGCGCGGTGCAGCCCTTCTCCAACCCCGGCGCGGCGTTGCTGGTGGTGGCCCCGGCCAGCGCCACCTCCTGGGCGGCGCCGCTGGTCTCGGCCACCGTGGCGCTGATGCTGGAGGCCAACCCCGCCCTCGGCTACCGCGACGTGCAGACCATCCTCGCCCTCAGCGCCAGGGTGACGGACGCCGCCGGCGCCGGCTGGCTGGTCAATGCCGGCACCGGCTGGAATGGCGGCGGCCTGCATGTCTCGCGCGGGGCCGGCTTCGGGCTGGTGGATGCGCAGGCCGCGGTGCGGCTGGCCGAAAGCTGGCGCACCGCCCCGGCCACCGAGGCCAGTCTCCACACCGCCAGCGCCACCTCCGGGGGGGTGCTGGACCTGCCCGATCTTGGCACCGCCAGCCAGGGTGTGACGATCGAGGATGATCTGCTGGTCGAGCGGGCGGAGATCTCCGTGGACCTCCTCCACGCCAGGCCCGGCCAGCTCCGGATCACCCTGGTCTCCCCGGGCGGCACGGAGAGCGTGCTGCTCGATCAGCTCGGCCTCGGCCGCTACAAGGAGGTGGATGGCCATCTGGTCTTCACCTTCAGCAGCGTGCAGTTCCTCTGGGAGCAGGCGCGGGGCGAATGGACGCTGCGGGTGGAGGACCTCGCCGCCGGGACGGGCGGCCGGCTGGCGAGTTGGTCGCTGACGCTCTACGGCGCGCCCGCCAGCGACGACACGGTGCATGTCTTCACCGATGAGTATGCCGCGCAGGTGGCCGCCGATCCGGGCCGGACGCTCCTGCAGGATGACGCCGGCACCGATACGCTGAACGCCGCCGCCGTCACCACCGCCTCGCTGATCGATCTCTCGCCGGGCGGGGCCAGCCGCATCGCCGGGCAGGTGCTGGTGCTGGCGCCCGGCACGCGCATTGAGAACGCCGATGGCGGCGATGGCGGCGACACGCTGATCGGCAATGCCGCCGCCAACCGCCTCGACGGCCACCGCGGCAATGACACGCTGCGCGGCATGGCGGGCGACGACACGCTGATCGGCGGCGAGGGCGAGGACCGCCTCGATGGCGGCAGCGGCAACGACCTGATGGCGGGCGGCGCCGGCAACGACACCTACATCGTCGATTCCACGGGCGACCGTATCGAGGAGCGCACCGGGGAAGGGCTCGACACGGTGGAAGCCAGCGTCAGCCACGTGCTGTCGGCGGGCGTGGAATGGCTGCGCCTGATGGGCGCCGAGCGGCTGAACGGCACCGGCAATGCCGGCGAGAACGTGCTGATCGGGAACGAGGCGAACAATGTGCTGGATGGCGGGGCCGGCGACGACTGGCTGCTGGGCCGCGGCGGCGACGACACGCTGATCGGCGGCGCGGGGAATGACCGGCTGGATGGAGGCGCGGGGCGCAACCGCCTGGCCGGCGGCCCGGGCGACGATCTCTACCTGATCGCCGCCGCCGGCAACGAAGTGGTGGAGAAGGCCGGCGAGGGCACGGACACGGTGCAGAGCTGGGCCAGCTTCGTGCTGCCGGCGCATGTCGAGCATCTCCAGCTGATGGGCAATGCGAAGATCCACGGCACCGGCAACAGCCTGGCCAACACCATTGCCGGCAATGCCCAGAACAACATCATCATCGCCGGCGCGGGCGACGACACCGTGCACGGCATGGCGGGTCACGACACCCTCGATGGCGGCGCCGGTGCGGACCGGCTGGAAGGCGGCATGGGCGACGACATCTACATCGTCGACGACAACGGCGACCTGGTGGTGGAAAGGCCGGGGGAAGGCCTCGATGCGGTGCGGAGCTGGATCAGCCACATCCTGGCGGCGAATGTCGAGCAGCTCCGCCTGATGGGCGAGCAGGCGCTCGATGGCGCGGGCAATGCCGGCAACAACATCCTCTATGGCAATGCGGCCGGCAACATCCTCTCCGGCGAGGATGGCGACGACATCCTCTATGGCGAGGGCGGGAACGACACGCTGTTCGGCGGCGCCGGCAACGACCAGTTCCATGGCGGCGCCGGAACCAATCAGATGATCGGCGGGCTTGGCGACGACATCTTCCACGTCGCGCACTCCAAGGATTCCGTGATGGAGAACGCCGGCGAAGGCTGGGACACGGTGCAGAGCTGGATCAGCCACACCTTGCCCGAGGCGGTGGAGGCGCTGGTGCTGCGCGGCAGCCAGCCCCTGCGCGGCACCGGCAACGCGCTGGACAACCTCATCCTCGGCAATGCCCAGGCCAACCGGCTGTCCGGCGGGGGCGGCAACGACACGCTCGACGGGGGGCATGGGCCGGACATCCTGACAGGCGGCAGCGGCGCGGACCGCTTCATCCTCCAGGCCGGCCAGGGCACGGACCACATCACCGATTTCCGCCCCGCCGAAGGCGATGTGGTGGTGCTGCAGGGCTTCCCGCCGGCGGCGGCGGACGGCTGGCCGGCGGGCTACTGGCTGCAGCAGGCCGGCGCGGACGTGCTGCTGCAAGACGCCAGCGGCACCGCGCTGGTGCTGGACGGCATCCAGCTCTCCGCCCTCTCGGCGCAGGATTTCCTGCTGGGCTGAAGCGGCCGTGGGTCAGGCGGCGATGCGGGGCTCCCGCAGCTTGGTCGACCAGGCGAACTGGTCGTCCGAGCCCTTCTCGTCGAAGCCGGAGGCGAAGCAGCCACGGCGCAGCACGAACTCCGCCGCCCCGTCCCGCAATTCCAGAGGGATCTCCACCCGCTCCTCCGCGGGCCCGGCGGTGAGCAGGCATGGATAGCCCGCCGCCTCCCCGCCGAACACCTCCAGCGCGCGCCAGCCCGTGGCGTTGTGGAGCTGCGGCGCCTCGGCGCGGAAGGACAGGGTGCAGGCGCCGTCCGGGCCGGGCACGGTCCGCCGCAGGCTGCCCAGCACCAGCGGGCCCAGCACGGTGGTGCCGCCGATCTGCCGTGCCTCGGAACTCCGGAAGCTCAGCTCCCAGCCTTCCTCCACGGGCACGGCAACGCTGCGCCCGGGAAGATGGCGCGCCTGCCGGGCCACGGCTTCCACCGCGCTGCCCTGCGGCGCACCGAGGCCGAGGCGCAGCAGGGACAGCAGCGACAGATGCGGCGAGGCCTCCCCCACCGCCCAGCGCGCCAGGTTGAGGCAGTGGTCGGCCTCGACCATCTCGCCGCGGTAGAGATGCGCCCGCGCGCGGAGCATCTGCACCGCATGGCAGGCGCCATAGGCCGGGTAGGCCCCGGCCACGGCCGCCAGCTCCTCCAGCGGCGCGGCAGCGGCCAGCCGGTCCATGAACAGCGACATGCGGCGCTGGCGCTGCAGCGTGGCGCCGATGTTGTGCTCACCCCCCGGGCAGACGAACAGGCCGGGAAAACCGACCGCCTGGAACCGCTGGAGGTTGAGGATGTCGATCGGTTCCGCATCGCCGAACAGGATGAGGTGCTCGTTCTCGCCGGGCGTGTCGAGGTCGGTCGGCGCATGGAGGGCGTTGGCATCCAGCCAGCGCTTGTGGCGCACCACGTTGCGCCCGTGCCGGGCGGTGTCCAGCGAGAAGGGCGGCGACATGGCCAGGATGCGCGCGCCCGGGAACAGCCGGCCCAGGCTCAGCGCGCCATAGGCCCCCATGCTGATGCCGAGGAAGGTGACGGTCGCATAGCCGCCCCCGTTGACGATGCCGCGGCAGGCCTCGATCAGCGCGTCCCGCCCGGCGGGATTGTGGAACCAGCTGCGGCTCTGGTCCCGCAGCAGCAGGCTGTCCGCCTGCGGGCGGTTGGTCAGCGTGCGGTAGAAATCGTAGGATTTCAGGCGTTCCCGTACGTCGCCGACGCCCGTCAGGGCAACCACGAGATGGGTGGCCGAAGCGGAAGCGAAGTATTCGCCCTCATAATCCCCGAAAGACAGCAGACGGGGCAGGGAAGAACGGGAAGCGGGCAGTGCCATGCGTGGGCATTGCAATGGAATAACGGCAAAAATCAAGTCGCGAAGCTGTGCCCCGTCAACCGCGCGGCGGATTTTTCCCTCACCATGGCAAAGCCAGGGTTGCGATGCGCTCGGCGGCGGCACGCAGGGCGGGTAGCATCTCCCGCCGCATCTGGGCCAGCGAGACCCGCGCCGCCGAGGCGCCGATGTTGAGCGCCGCGACCGTGCGCCCCGCGGGGTCCGGCACCGGCACGGCGATGGAGCGACTGCCCAGCTCGGTCTCGCCATCGATGATGGCATGGCGCTGCCGCCGCGCCTCCTGGATGCGCTGCCGGAACAGGGCGGGGTCCACCACCGTGCGCTCGGTCCAGGGGGCCAGCGGGTAGCGCGCCATCCAGGCTTCCAGCGCCTCCGGCTCCAGCCCGCCCAGCAGCACCCGGCCCAGCGCCGTGCAATGCGCCGGCAATCGCGTGCCGATATCGATTCGCGAGGAGAAGACGCGCCGCGCCTCGACCCGCGCCACATAGACCACCTCCGCCCCGTCCAGCACCGCCAGCGAGCAGCTTTCGTTGAAGTGGTCGCTGATGGCCTGCAGGTGCGGCCGCGCCGCCTCGCTGCGGCCGAAGGAGGCGAGGTAGCCATGGCTGAAGCGCAGCACCTTCGGCGTCAGCCAGAACAGCTTGCCGTCGCTGGCCAGGAAATCCAGCTCCGCCAGGGTCAGCAGGAAGCGCCGCGCCGTGCCGCGGCTGAGGCCGGTGAGCGCGGCCACCTGGGTCAGCGTCATCCGCTCCCGCCCCGGCCCGAAGGCGCAGAGCACGGCTAGGCCCCGCTCCAGCGACAGCACGAACTCGAGCCCGCGCGCTCCCCCGCCCCCCGCCGTCTCGCCGGCGTCCTGCCCGCCGCTGTCCTGCCCTGTCTCCGCGAGGTCGGGATCCGTTCGCACGCCCTGCCTTTCCGCCACGCGCCGCCCTGTCATGCGCGACAAGGAGCGCCGCCGGATTAACGCCGCCTCATGCGGCGGGGCAAGAGCGAATGCTTGTTGCGCCGCAAAGGAACTTCACTCTTGACAGGCCTTGCGCGAGGGTCCGAGGTTGCGGTCGGAAACGGACACTTGTCCGTCTGCCGGACATTTGTCCGCAGATGGACCATGCGGCGAACAGGCCGCGCGACAAGGAAACAGCGTCCCGCGCACCAAGCGCGGGCGGGGGAGGAAGGTGCGCCATGCGCGGAACCGCAGCGGAAGGAGGCATGGCCGCGTCCGGACGGGATGGCTCCTGCGCCCGCCCCGCCAGGCCCTCTTCGCCCGGCAGACAGCCAGAACACGTCCAGGAGGAGAAGCAGATCATGAACAAGCATGTCCTGAGCCGCCGTGGCTTCGTCGCGGCCGGCGCCGCGGTGCTGGCGGCGCCACGGCTCGCCAGCGCCCAGTCCGCGCCGCATGTGGTGGGCACGCTCTTCCCCATGTCGGGGCCGAACGCCGAGTATGGCGGCCTGTTCACCAAGGGGATCGAGCTGGCGCTGGAGCATATCCGCGCCGACAACATGCTGAAGCGGCCCATCACCATGGCGGTGCAGGACAGCCTGGCCACGCCGCAGGGCGGCGCGGTGGGCATGACCAAGCTGGCCAATGTGGACAAGGCCGTGTGGGTGATGATCGGCTTCACCGGCGTCTCCAAGGCGGCGGCGCCGATCGGCACGCGGGCCAAGGTGATGATGGTCAATGGCGGCGGCGTCGGCCCCGACCTCGCCGGCCTCTCGCCCTACTACTGGAACGTCATCCCGCTGGTGAACCAGGAGGTGCGCGCCCTGCTGCCCTGGCTGCAGAAGGAGAAGCTGAAGCGCATCGCCCTGATCTATGTGGACGACCCGCTGGGCAACAGCGTGGTGCAGGAGCTGCGCAAGGGCCTGGCCGAGACGGGCGGCGAGCTGGTGGGGGCGCACAGCATCCCGCCCGCCACGCAGCAATTCGCCGCCATCGCCGCGCGGGTGCGGGATTCGAAGCCGGACGCGGTGTACTTCGCCAGCTATGGCGCGCAGCAGTCGCAGATCATCAAGCAGCTGCGCGACAACGGCATCACCCAGCAGATCATCACCTATTCCGCCGGCACCATCCCCTCCGTCGTGGGGCTGCCGGAGAGCGAGGGGCTGATCGTCACCAGCCAGGTCTCCGACTGGGACCAGGGCGACCCGGTGACGCAGCGCTTCGTCAAGGACTGGCGCGCCAAGCACAATGGCGACCCGACCAGCTACAACCAGAACTACTACAACGCCATGCGCCTCTTCGCGCTGCTGGCGCAGGGGCTTGAGAAGGCCGGCACCGAGGTGACGGGCGAGAGCCTGCTGGCCGAGCTGCAGCGCGTGCGGCGCTTCGCGCTGGTCGGCGGCGAGGGCGTGCTGGAGGATGGCGGCACCATGGCCATGCCGCTGCAGATCGGCCAGATCCGCGGCGGCCGGTTGCAGAAGATCGCCTGATTCAATGCTGTTTCTCCAGCTTTTCATCAGCGGGCTGCAGACGGGGGCCATCTACGCGCTCACCGCTGCGGGCTTTGCGCTGATCTTCGGCGCCACGCGGGTCTTCCACGTGGCGCATGGCGCCACCTTCGCGCTGGCGGGCTACGCCTACCTCGCCTGCACCGATGCCGGCCTGCCCTGGCCGGTCGGCATCCTGGCCGCGCTGGCCCTTGCCGTGGCCTTCGGCCTGGCGATGGATGCCTTCGTCTACCGGCCCATCCAGCGGCATGAGGGCTCCTTCTTCACCGTGTTCGTCGCCGCCTTCGGCATGAGCATCGTGGTGCAGAGCGTCATCGAGCTGGGCTTCGGGCGCGGCTTCGTCAGCGTCAGCTCGGAGCTGACGATGGCGCGGCAGGTGGCGCCCGGCATCTATCTCGCCGACATCTTCTGGGTGGCGGCGGGCGTCGCCATCGCGCTGTTCGTGCTGGTCACGCTGTTCCTGGAGCGGACGCGGGCCGGCATCGGCCTGCGCGCGCTCTCGGAGAACCCGGAGCTGCTGCGCGCTTATGGCCTCTCCTCCCGCCGCCTCTCCATGCTCGCCTTCGGGCTGGGCTCGGCGCTGGCGGTGCCGGGGGCGATCCTCACCACCATGACCTCCGGCCTGCAGCCGGCCATCTCGCACCAGGTGATGCTGATCAGCCTCGCCGCCGCCGTGGTGGGCGGCATCGGCAGCCTGCGCGGCGCGGCGCTGGCCGGGCTGCTGCTGGGCGTGGTGGAGAACCTCGTCATCGGCGTGCTGGACACGCAGTGGAGCGCGGCGGCCGGCTTCGTCGTGCTGTTCGCCTTCATCCTCTTCAAGCCCAGCGGCCTGTTCGGCCAGGCGGTGACCCGATGACCGCCTATCTCCTCAACCTCGCCACCCTGGCCACCATCTTCGGCATCCTGGCCGCCAGCCTGAACCTGCTGATCGGCTATGCCGGCATCTTCAGCGTGGCGCACGCGGTCTTCTTCGGCCTCGGCGCCTATGCCGGCGCGCAGGTGGCCATGCTGGTGGTGCCGGACGTGCTGCTGGCCTGCCTCGCGGGCGGGGCGCTGGCGGCGCTGCTCTCGCTCGGCCTCGCCCTGCCGGCGCTGCGCGTAAGGGGCGAGTATTTCGTCGCCGCCAGCCTCGGCCTGCAGATGATGGCGGTGACGGTGTTCTCCGAGGCGCACGGCTTCACCGGCGGGCATGGCGGGCTGGTCGGCATCCCGCTGCCCACCCTGCTCGGCTTCGATGTCTCGGCGCAGGGCACCTTCCTCACCCTCTGCCTCATCATCCTCGGGCTGATCCTGCTCGCCATCCGCCTGCTGATGCGCGGCAGCTTCGGCCGCGCGCTGATGGCGATCCGCGACAGCGAGAGCGCGGCGGAGGCCTTCGGCAAGGATGTGCGGCAGCTCAAGACGCTGGTGGTGGTGCTGGGCTGCGCCTTGGCCGGCGTCGGCGGCGCGCTGTTCTCCTTCTACATGATGTTCGTCAACGTCGAGAGCTTCACGCTGGAGCAGTCGATCCTGATCATGGCCATGGTCATCATCGGCGGCACGGCGACGCTGGCGGGGCCGCTGGTCGGCGTGCTGCTGCTGCTGCTGCTGCCCGCCGCCCTCTCCTTCCTGCCCTTCATCCCGCCGACGCAGATCGGCGCGGTGCAACAGTTCATCTACGGTCTGGCCATGGCATTGCTGATGATCTTCCGGCCCGCGGGCATCGCCGGCCAGTCGGCGGGGCGCCGATGAGCGCGCCGCTGCTCTCCGTCCGCGGGCTGGACAAGAAGTTCGGCGGGCTGGCCGCGGTGCAGAAGGTCGACATGGACCTGCGCCCCGGCGTGCTCACCGCGCTGGTCGGGCCGAATGGCGCGGGCAAGACCACGCTGTTCAACCTCATCACCGGCAACATCGAGGCCGATTCCGGCGAGGTGCTGCTCGACGGCGCCTCGATCCGTGGCCGCTCGCCGCACCACATCGCCCGCATGGGCGTGGCGCGCAGCTTCCAGGACCTGCGGCTGTTCGGCCGCATGACGGTACGGGAGAACGTGCTCGCCGCCATCGAGCACACCGCCTGGCTGTGGCAGCCGGGCGGGCGCTCCGCCCGCCGCGCGCGGGAGGCGGCGGTGGACCAGGCGCTGGAGCGCACCGGCCTCACCGCCCAGGCCGGGGCGCGGGCCATGGACCTCGCCTATGCCGAGCGGAAGTTCCTCTCGGTGGCCCGCATCCTGGCGACGGGCTCGCGCATCTGGCTGCTCGACGAGCCGGCCTCGGGGCTCGACGTGAACTCGCGCGCCCGCTTCGTCTCGCTGGTGCGGCAGGCGGCGGCGGAGGGCGTCACCATCTGCCTGATCGAGCACAACCTCGACATCGTCACGGAGCTCGCGGACCGCATCGCCTTCCTCGACCGTGGCGCCAAGCTGGCCGAGGGCGAGCCGCAGGAGATCCTGCGCGATCCGGAGCTGATCGGCATCTATTTCGGGGAGCGCCGCACATGAGCGCCTCACTCCAGCCCCAGGCGGCGCCGCCGGCGCTCGCCGTGCGCGGCCTCGGCGCCGGCTATGGCGGGCGCGAGGTGCTCTCGGGTCTCGACCTCGAGGTGCCGCAGGGCGAGGTGCTCTGCCTCGTCGGCCACAACGGCGCCGGCAAGTCCACGCTGATGAAGCTGCTGTTCGGCCTGCTCACGCCGAACAGCGGCAGCATCCACCTGCGCGGGCAGGCCATCGTGCCGCGCCCGGACCAGATGGCACGCGAGGGCGTGGCCTTCGTGCCCGAGGGGCGCGGCGTCTTTCCCGGCCTCGCGGTGCGGGAGAATTTCGAGCTGGCGCTGTGGTCCGCCCGGCTCGACGCCGCCGAGGGCGCCCGCCGCACGGAGGAGGTGCTGGAGGTGCTGCCGCGCATCCGCGAGTTCTGGACGCGGCGCGCCGGCACCCTCTCGGGCGGGCAGCAGCAGATGGTCTCGATCGGCCGCGCGCTGCTCTCCCGCCCTTCCATCCTGCTGCTGGACGAGCCCTCCATCGGCCTGGCGCCCAAGACCTTCCAGGACCTGATGACGCCGATCCGCGCGCTGCAACAGCGCAGCGGCATGACGATCCTGCTGGTCGAGCAGAATGTGGGCGAGGCCTTCGCAGTCTCCGACCGCGTGGCGGTGATGAAGTCCGGCCGCATCATCTTCCGCGGCGTGCCCGCCGACCTGTCCGACCATGCCCGCCTGATGGAAATGTTCTGAGGAGAAGACCCCATGCTGTTCCATGTCCAGATGGAAGTGCGCCTGCCGCACGACATGCCCGCCGCGCAGGCGGATGACATCAAGGCGCGCGAGAAGGCCGTGGCGCAGGACCTCCAGCGCCAGGGCAAGTGGCCGCATCTGTGGCGCGTGGCCGGCCGCTACGCCAACATCTCGATCATCGACGTGCCGGACGCCGATGCGCTGCACGCGCTGCTGAGCAGCCTGCCCTTGTTTCCCTACATGGACATCCAGGTGACGCCGCTGGCCCGCCACCCCTCCGCGATCTGAAACTTGCAGAAAGAAGATGGGGGCGCGGGGGAATTCCTTCCCCCGCACTTTGACTGGCTGGAGGAACGTCGAACATGTCTGAGTTGAAGGTTCTGGCCGAGGGGCTGCGCTTCCCCGAGGGTCCCGTGGCGCTGCCCGACGGCTCCATCGCCCTGGTGGAGATCGCCGCCCAGGTGGTCAGCCGCATCGCGCCGGACGGCACGCGCAGCGTCATCGCCCGCCCCGGCGGCGGCCCGAATGGCCTGGCGATGGGCCCAGACGGCCAGCTCTACCTCTGCAACAATGGCGGCTTCGGCTGGCATGAGGAGCCGGGCCTCCTGCGCCCCACGCACCAGCCCGAGGATTACTCGGGCGGCCGCATCGAGCGCATCGACCCCGCCACGGGCGCGGTCACGGTGCTCTACACCGAATGCGATGGCCGCCCCCTGCGCGGCCCGAACGACCTGGTGTTCGACAACCAGGGCGGCCTCTGGTTCACCGATCTCGGCAAGGTGCGGGCGCGGGACCGCGACCATGGCGGCGTCTACTGGGCGGCGGCGGATGGCTCGCGCATCGTCGAGGCGGCGCACCCCATCCCCGGCGGCGGCAACGGCATCGGCCTCTCGCCGGATGGCCGCACCCTGTACGTGGCGGAGACGGAGACGGGGCGCCTCTGGTCGTGGGAGATCCTCGGCCCCGGCGAGCTGCGCAAGAACCCCTGGCCGGTGGTGCATGGCGGCACGCTGGTCTGCCAGTTCCCCGGCTTCCGGCGGCTGGACAGCCTGGCCGTCACCGCCGCCGGCAATATCTGCGTGGCGACCCTGGTGAGCGGCGAGATCACCACCGTCTCGCCCGATGGCCAGATCCTGCATGTCGAGAAGATGCCGGAGGTGATGCCCACCAACATCTGCTTCGGCGGCGCGGACCGGCGCACCGCCTACATCACCCTCTCCACCACCGGCAAGCTGGTCTCGATGCCCTGGCACGAGGCCGGGCTGGTGCTGAACCACGAGACGGCCTGAGAGGACGGCGCCCCTTGCCCCCGCTTCCCACCGAGCAGGTTCCCGGCCTGCACCATCTGCGTGTCGGCGAGATCGTCGTCACCGCAGTCAGCGACGGCTTCCTCAACGCCTCCAACGCGGTGCTGCAGAACATCGCGCCGGAGGAGATCGACCGGCTGCTGACGGAGAGCTTCCGGCCGACGCCGCGCCGCACCTCCGTCAACACCTTCCTGATCCGCGCCGGCGGGCGGGCGGCGCTGGTGGATACCGGCTGCGGCGGCAGCCTCCAGGCGAGCGCCGGGAAGATGCTCGGCAACCTCGCCGCCGCCGGCGTGGCGCCGGGCGAGATCGACACGGTGCTGCTGACCCATCTGCACCCCGACCATTCCAACGCGCTGGCGGATGCCTCGGGCCAGGCCATCTTCCCCGGCGCGACGCTCGGGATGCACGCGGCGGAGCTGGCCTACTGGGAGGATGAAGGCGCCGCCAGCCGCGCCGGCGCCAGCGGCCAGGGCGTGCCCTATTTCGCCGCCGCCCGCACCCAGGTCGCGCCCTACCGCGACCGGCTGGCCCTGTTCGCGGACAGGGCGGAGATCTTCCCCGGCGTCACCGCCGTGCATCTTCCCGGCCACACGCCGGGGCATTGCGGCTACCTGATCGCCTCCGGCGAGGACAGCCTGCTGATCTGGGGCGACATCGTGCATGTGCCGGAAGTGCAGGTGGCGCGGCCGGAGGTGACCATGCAGTTCGACGTGGACCCGGCCCAGGCCGCCGAGACACGGCGCCGCGTCTTCGACCGGGTGGCGGCCGACCGGCAGCGCTTCGTGGGGATGCACGTGCATTTCCCGGGCTGCGCCCGGCTGGCGAAGGATGCCCAGGGCTACCGGCTGGTGCCGGAGGCCAGGGACCTCGCCTTCTGAGGAAGACCGGGGAGAGAAGGAATTCTCTCCCCAGACCCCTCTCATCTTTTTCTGTCAGTTCAGCCGCGGCGTTCCAGCAGCTCGATGCGCACCTTGTCGGGGGCGTCGATGAAGGCGATGCGCAGGCCGGGGCGCACCTCGCGCGGGCCGGAGGTGAGCGGCACGCCCTTCCCCGCCAGCTCGGCGATGGCGGCATCCAGGTCCGGCACCGTCAGGCCGATATGCTCGATGCCCTGGAAGGGTGCGGGCGGCGGCTTCGGCGTCTCGGGCGGCACGGCCTCGATGAACAGCATCAGCCCGCCGAGATCCAGCATGATCCGCAGCGCGCCATTGACGTCCTGGCGGCCGGTTTCCCGCGCATCCAGCGCCGAGACGTAGAAGCGGGCGGCCGCCTCCGGGTCGGGGCTGCGCAGGTGCAGGTGGTCGATGCGGCAGGCGGTCATTCCGCGTCCTCCTTGGATGAGCCTCCACTTGTCCGACAAGCGCGGCGCAGCGTCAAACCGGCGCGGCGGGGCTGACGCGGGGCGCGGAAGCGTGTAGCTGCTGCCCTCCGCCTCGCAGACCGAGAGTTCTCCCCATATGTCCGAGCCCCGCCTCCGCCTCGTCACCCACAGCGGCAAGTTCCATTGCGACGAGGTCTTTGCCTATGGCGTGCTGCGCCTGGCGCTGGGGCTGGGCAAGGCGGGCGAGGACCACACGCTGACCCGCACGCGGGACGCCGCCATCATCGCCGCCGCCGACATCGTCTGGGATGTCGGCGCCCGCTACGATGCCGAGGCCCGGCGCTTCGACCACCACCAGCGCGGCGCCCCCACCCGCGCCGACGGCACCCCCTACAGCGCCGCCGGGCTGATCTGGCAGACCCATGGCCATGCCGCCGTGCGGGCGATCCTGCCACCCGAGGCCGCCGGCTTCGCCGCCGCCATCGCCGCCGAGATCGACCAGACGGTGGTCCGCCGCATCGACGAGATCGACAACGGCACGGCGCCGGAGCGGGACGTGCTGGGCCTCGCCGCCCTCGTCGGCGACTTCAACCCGGGCTGGGATTCCGCGGGCGGCGACGCCGCGGCCGATGCCGCCTTCCTGGAAGCCGCCGCCCTGGCCGAGGGCGTGCTGCGCCGCCGGGTGGAGGTGCTGCGCGGCCGCATGGCGGCCGATGCCGAGGTGCTGGCCGCCCATGCCCGCTCCGCCGACCCGCGCGTGCTGGAGCTGGAGCGCGGCATGCCCTGGAAGGGCGCCGTCTTCACCCACAACCTGCCGGTGCTCTTCGCCCTCTACCCCGCCTCGAACGGCAACTGGATGGTCGATGCCATGCCGCCCGAGCCGGGCTCCTTCGCCCAGCGCCTGCCGCTGCCCGAGGCCTGGGCCGGGCTGCAGGACGCGGCCCTGGCCGAGGCGAGCGGCGTGCCCGACGCGGTGTTCACCCATCTGCGCCGCTTCGTCGGCGCCGCCCGCACGCGGGACGGCGCGCGGGAGATGGCGCGCAAGGCCATCGCCCTGGGAAGCTGAATCCTGGGGAGCTGAATGCGGAAAGGGCCGGGGCGTCCCCGCCCCGGCCCTTTCCCGTCCGCTGCGCGCAGCCTCAGGGGTGCTTGTGGATCGGGTCGATCCAGGGAACGTTCTCCGGCTTCTCCGCCGGCTCGATGTCGAGGTTCACCACCACCGCCTCGTTGTCCGAGCGCACCAGCACGCATTCCAGCGTCTCGTCCGTGGAGGCGTTGATCTCCTGGTGCGGCACGTAGGGCGGCACGTAGATGAAGTCGCCCGGGCCGGCCTCGGCCACGAATTCCAGCTTCTCGCCCCAGCGCATGCGGGCGCGGCCCTTCACCACGTAGATCACGCTCTCCAGCGGGCCGTGGTGGTGCGCGCCGGTCTTGGCATTGGCATGGATGTGAACCGTGCCAGCCCAGATCTTCTGCGCGCCCACGCGCGCCGCGTTGATGGCGGCGGCGCGGTTCATGCCCGGCGTGCTGGCGGTGTTGGTGTCCAGGCTGTCGCCCGGGATCACCCGGACGCCGCTGTGCTTCCAGCCATCCTCGGGGACGTCATGGCTGTGGTCGTGGCCGTCATGCGGCATGGTGTCTGGCTCCCTCTCGATCCGGCGGCGGGTCTCAGGCCGCCGCGTTGCCCGCGGCAGGTGTTATGCCGCCGCGTTGCCCGCGGCGATCGCCGCCGCGAAGCTCCGGTCGAGGATATCCTCGGCGCGAACCCGCCGGCGCACCAGCCCCGCGCGGGTATAAAGATCGATATTCCCCTGCTCGTCCGCCACCACCGCGTCGTCGATCGGCACCACGCGGGTGCGGGCGCGCTCGAACCATTGCAGGGCCACCGGCTCCGGCACCTTCATCAGCTCGGACCAGCTCTTCGCATAGGCCGGGATGTTCCCGTTGGCCCAGGCCCGCGCCCGGGCGAGGCGACGGACAAAGTCCTCCAGCTCCGGACGGCGGGCGGCGATGGCGTCGTCCCGCGCCGCCTGGAAGCTGAGGCCGGGGGTGATGCCGTTGCCGTCCTGCACCCGGCGGGAGCCGGCCAGCACCTCCTCCTGCGAGACATAGGGCTCCCAGGTGGACCAGGCCTCGACCGCGCCGCTGCTGTAGGCCGCCTTGGCATCCGAAGGCAGCAGGAAGACGAAGATCACGGCATCCTGCGGCAGCTTGTTCGCCTCCAGCGCCGCCAGCACCAGCTGGTGGCCGATCGAGCCTCGCCCCGTGGCGATGCGCTTGCCCTTCAGGTCGGCGAAGGAGCGAATAGGGCTGTCCTTCGGCACCAGGATGGCCAGCCCGTCCTGCTTCTGCCGCGTCGCGGCGATGGCCTTGGCCGGCACGCCGGCGGCGGCGCCGAAGGTGAAGGGCGCGTCCCCCACCAGCCCGGTGTCGATGGCGCCGGCGTTCAGCGCCTCCACCAGCGGCGCGGCGGCGGGGAATTCGCTCCAGGTGATCCGGCCCTCGAGGTCCTTCAGCACGCCGGCGGCCTCCATCACCGCGCGGGCATTGCCGCGCTGGTCGCCGACGCGCAGCGGGGACTGGGCGCGGAGCAGGCGCGGGGCAGCCAGCGGCGCCGACAGCGCGGCGGCGCCCAGCAGCAGGGCGCGGCGGTTCAGGTGCAGGCTCATGCCGCGAGGTCCTTCTTCTTCAGCCGCTCCGCCAGCAGGCGGCGCGTGGCGGGCAGCAGGGAGCGGCCGTATTCCACCGCATCCTCCAGCGGGTCGAAGCCGCGGATGAGGAAGGTGGAGACGCCGAGCTCGTGGTACTCGAGGAAGGCTTCCGCCACCTGCTCCGGCGTGCCGACGAGCGCGGTGGTGTTGCCCCGCGCCCCCGTCTCCCGCGCGATGGCGGTGTAGAGGCGCCCCTCCGGCCGGTCGCCCAGCGCGGCGGCATCCAACAGGCGCTGCGAGCCGGCATTCTGCGGCGCCGCGCCGCCGGCGCCGAGCGCCGCCTGGCCGCGCACCTGCCGGATGCGGTGCAGGATGCGCTCCGCCTTCTCCCAGGCCGCGCTCTCCGTCTCCGCCAGGATCGGGCGGAAGGAGAGGCTGAAGCGCACCTCCTTCTCGCGCCCATGCTTCGCCGCCTCGGCCCGCACCCGCGCCACGATCTCGCGCACCTGGGCGCGGGTCTCGCCCCAGAGGGCATAGACATCGGCGTGGCGGCCGGCCACGCGCAGCGCGGCCTCCGAGGCGCCGCCGAAATAGAGCGGGATGCGCGGCTGCTGCACGCTCCGCACCTCGGACGAGGCACCCTTGATGCGGTAGTACTCCCCTTCATGGTCCACCGGAGCCCCGGCGGTCCAGATGGCCTTCAGGACGGACAGGTATTCGTCCGTGCGGGCGTAGCGGTCATCCTTGTTCAGCCAGTCGCCGTCGCGCGCCTGGTCCGTGTCGTCGCCGCCCGAGATGGCGTGCAGGGCGGCGCGGCCGTCGCTGAGCTGGTCGAGCGTGGCGAAGGCGCGGGCCGCCGTGCTCGGCGCCTGGAAGCCGGGGCGGTGGGCAACGAGGAAGCCCACCTTCTCGGTGTGCGCGGCGGCATGGGTGGCGAGCTGCAGCCCGTCCGGCCCGTTGCTGTACCAGCCGATCAGGATGCGGTCGAAGCCGCCCTGGTCATGCGCCTGGGCGGAGGCGCGCAGATAGCCGGGGTCGATGGCCGGGCCGCTGGCCGGGTGGATTTCCGACTGCTGGCGCGGCTGGATCATGCCGATGAATTCGAGCGGATGGCTCATGGCGGTCCTCCGGTGTTCAGGCCAGGCCGAGGGCGAGGCGCCCGGCGAGGGTGTGGGCGGCGTCGGGCTGGGGCGTGTGGATGCGGGCGCAGAGCACGTCGCGCAGGTGCCGCTCCAGCGGATTGGCGCGGGCGAGCGCATGGTTGCCGCAGAGCGCCACGGCCTCCTGCACCACCTGGATGGCGTTCTCGGCGGCGAGCGTCTTGATCAGCCCGCTCTCGGCGGCGGAAGGCCCCTCCCCGGCATCCTGGGCGGCGGCGGCCGAGGCGATGATCCGGTCATTGGCCAGCAGCAGCGCCTCGATGCGGCCCACCGCCTCCTGCATCCGTGGCAGGGTGGCGAGCGGCGCGCCGAGGCTGCCCGGCACGCGATCGCGCAGGAACCACACCAGCCAGTCGCGCGCCGCGCGGGCCACGCCGGTGTAGAGCGCGGCGATGGGCAGGGTGTTCCAGGCCGCCACGGCGGCATCCGGGCGTGCCCAGTCGGCCGGCGGGCGCAGGTCCGGCGCCTGGGCCAGCGGCAGGGCCACCTCCTCGAACATCACGTCGTGGCTGCCCGAGGCGCGCAGCCCCGCCTGGTTCCAGCTTTCCTCGATCCGCAGGCCGGGGGTGCCGGCCTCGACCAGCGCCAGGCCGGTGCGCGGGCTGGCCTCGTCCGTGCGGGCCCAGACCAGCATCCAGCGCAGCGCCGGCGCGCCGGTCGAGTAGATCTTGCGGCCCGAGAGGCGCCAGCCTTCCGGCGAGCGGCGCAGGATGGTGGCGGGCAGGCCGCCGCGGGCGGGGGTGCCGAGCTCAGGCTCCACCCGCAGCGCGTTGAACAGCGCACCCTCCTCCACCGCCTCGCGCGCCAGCCGGGCGCGCAGCGCCTCGGGCCAGGCGGGGTCGGCCAGCAGGGTGCGGAGCTGGATGAGCTGCATGGCCAGCACCAGCGCGGTGGCCGGGCAGCCCCCGGCGAGGGTGCCGATGACGGCGGTGCAGCGCGCGAGGCCCGCCTCCTCGCCGCCCCAGCGGCGCGGCACGGTCAGGCCGGGCAGCCCGGCCTCGCGCAGCAGCGCGAAATTCTCGTGCGGGAAGCTGCCGGCGCGGTCATGCGCGGCGGCGCCAGCGGCGAAGGCGCGGACCAGATCGACCAGCGGCGCGGGCTGGGCCAGGCCGTCCATCACGCCGCCTCCTCCAGCGAGACGCCCAGCGCCTCCAGCAGCCGGCGGCGCAGCGCGGCGAAGCCGGGGTCGGCATGGCGGCGCGGGCGCGGCAGCTCCACGGCCACATCCTCGGCGATGCGCCCATGCTCCAGGACCAGCACGCGGTCGGCCAGCAGCACGGCCTCGTCCACGTCATGCGTCACGATCAGGGTGGTGGGGCCGTGGCGGCGCCACAGCTCCAGCACCAGCGCGTGCATGCGGATGCGGGTCAGCGCGTCGAGCGCGGCGAAGGGCTCGTCCAGCAGCAGCAGGCGGGGCGAGCGCACCAGGGCGCGGGCCAGGGCGGTGCGCTGCGCCTCGCCGCCCGAGAGGGTGGCGGGCCAGGCCTCGACGCGGTGGGAGAGACCCACCTCCTCCAGCGCGGCCTCGGCGCGGGGGCGGGCGTCGCGGCCGGGCAGGCCGAGCGAGACATTCTGCCACACCGTCTTCCAGGGCAGCAGGCGCGGCTCCTGGAAGGCCACGGCCACCGGGCGGGGCAGTTCCAGCCGGGCGCCCTCCGGCGCCGGGTCCAGCTCGGCCAGCGTGCGCAGCAGGGTGCTCTTGCCGGAGCCGCTGCGGCCGAGCAGCGCGGTGAAGCTGCCGGGGGCGAGGTCGAGATCCAGCCCGTGCAGCACCGTGTTCTCGCCGAAGCGGCGGGTCAGGTTGCGGACGCGGAGCGGGGCGGCATTGTTGTTCTGCGGCGCCATGGCGGCGGTCACTCCTTCACCAGGCTGGGGCGCCAGGCCAGCGCCCGGCGCTCGACGAGGCGGACCAGCGCATCGGCGCCGAGGCCGAGCAGCGCATAGACCAGCAGCCCCACCACGATGACGTCGGTGCGCAGGAACTCGCGCGCGTCGTTGATCAGGAAGCCGATGCCGGCGGTCGCGTTGATCTGCTCGGCGATGACGAGGCTGAGCCAGGCGCTGCCCAGCGCGTAGCGCAGCCCGACCAGCGCCGAGGGCAGCGCGCCGGGCAGGATGACGTGGCGGATCAGCCCGCGCCGGTCGAGGCCGAAGATGCGCCCCGCCTCCACCAGCTTGGGCTCCACGCCGCGGATGCCGGAGAACAGCGTGAGGTAGACGGGGAAGGCGGCGCCGAGCGCCACCAGCGCGATCTTCGGCGTCTCGCCGATGCCGAACCACAGGATGAACAGCGGCACCAGCGCCAGGAAGGGCATGGTGCGCAGCATCTGCATCGGCGCGTCGACGATCTCCTCGCCGAGTTTCGAGAGGCCGGCGACCAGCGCCAGGGCGATGCCGGCGGAAAGGCCGATGCCGAGCCCGGACAGCACCCGGCCGAGCGAGACCAGCAGGTGGGAGGGCAGCTCGCCCGAGAGGGTCAGCTCCCAGGCGCTGGCCAGGATGGTGGTGGGCGCGGCCAGGGTGCGGGGCGCGATCAGCCCGGCCATCGAGGCCGCCTGCCACAGCAGCACCAGCACCAGCGGCGAGAGGAAGCGGCGCAGCTTCGGCGGCAGCGCGGAACGGCGCAGGGTGGGGCGGCGGAGGCCGGCGGCGGCGCCGGGCAGGAGGCCACGCGGCGCGGGAACCGCCTGGGTGTCGGACATGCTGGCTCCTTCGCGGCCCGGGTGGGGCCGTCGGCAGGCGGGGTCGTGTTGCGTGGGCGAGGTGGCGGGGGCCGGCTCAGCCCCGACAGCGCGCGGCGCGGCGGCGGCCGGGCATTCGGCCCGGAGCGACGGGGCGCGGCGGCGGGTTGATCGGGTGCTGGATCATCGCCGGAAAGCTAGGACCACCGCCGCTGCCGGGAAAGAGTTGTGTTTCCCAAAGTTGCCGCCCGCGGGAGCATGCCCATCCCGCCGCCGGGGCGTTGCGGGGAATGCTATTCCTCGGCCGCCGGCGGCGCCGTGCGGTCGCGGAAGGCGGGGCCGTTCAGCGGGTAGGCGGTGGTGTGCTTGATGCGCTCCATGGCGAAGCGCGAGGTGACGTTGCGCAGCGGCACCGCGTTGATCAGGCGCTTGTAGAAGCCGTCGAAGGCGGCCATGTCGGCCACCGCCACGCGCAGCATGTAGTCCACCTCGCCGGCCATGCGGTAGACCTCCATCACCTCCGGCATGGCGGAGACGGCGGCGTTGAAGCGGGCGAGCCAGTCCGGCGTGTGGTCCCCCGCCTCGATGGCCACGAACACGCTGAGGCCGAGGCCCACCGCCTCCGGCGCCACCAGCGCCACGCGGCGGGTGATTACCCCCTGCGCCTCCAGCTTCTGCACCCGCTTCCAGCAGGGCGTGGCGGAAAGCCCGACGCGGTCGGCGAGCTGCGCCACGGAAAGCGTGGCGTCCTCCTGCAGCAGGCCGAGGATGCGCCGGTCCACTTCGTCCATGCTGGGGCCTCCCGCTGTTCCGGCCGGTGGTGTCGCGCGGGCCGCCCCGGCTGGCAAGGGTCACATCTCCATGGCCCGGCCCCGCCGCTCCGCCCGCAAGGGCGCCGAGGAAGGCCACGAAGCCGGCGGCCGCCGCCAGGGCGGGGCCGGGGCCGATGGCCGGCGAGCGCCGCGCACAGCGCGCCCAACGCCATCTGGCTGCAGCCATGGAGCCCCGCCGCCGCCCGCGGCAGGGCCGGCACCAAGATGTGGCTGCCGAGCGTGCCGGAGGTGGTGATCAGCACCAGCAGCCAGAGCGGCGGCCGAGGCGGGGCGGTCTCACCCCGGAGCGCGGCCGGGAATGCAGCGATGTCCTGCATGGCGGCGATGTCGTGCCCGCCACAGGGGCAGCGTCACCCCCCTCGCGCCGGCCGCCCCGTGCCGGCGGGTGCGGGGCCCGGGCTGTTGACAGGTCTGCGATATCTCCATCTGATCCAGGGGCTGCGCACCGGAGCGCACGGTCTGGAAGAGAGGAGCGCCGCATGGCCATTCCGAGGCAGGCGCCGGAGACGGTGCTGCTGGCCACGGATCTGAGCGCGCGCTGCGACCGCGCGCAGGACCGCGCGGTGCAGCTGGCGGGGCAGTGGGGGGCGCGGCTGGTCGCGGTGCACGCGCTGGAATCGATCGACATCGTGCTGCCCCGTGCCCCGGACGGCACCGCCCCCGAATGGCGCCGCCCGCGCGACCCGGATGCCGAGGCCCGTACCCTGCTGGAGGCGGAGCTGGCCGGCACCGGGGCGGAGGTGGTCGTCGGCCATGGCGACCCGGCGGCGCTGGTGCTGGCGGTGGCCAGGCGGCAGGCGGCGGGGCTGGTCGTCACCGGCCTCGCCCGCGCCGAGCCGCTGGGCCGGCTGCTGACGGGGGCGACGGTGGAGGAGGTGGTGCGCCAGTCCACCGCGCCGGTGCTGGCGGTGCGGCAGCGCGCCCGCGCCCCCTATGCCCGCGTGCTGGTGGCGACCGATTTCTCCGACTGCTCGCGCCACGCGCTGCTGGTGGCGGCGGCGCTCTTCCCCGCCCTGCCGCTGACGCTGTTCCATGCCTATGAGGCGCCCTTCCCCGCCCTGCTGGGCCGCGCCGCGAGCCGGGAGGAGGCCGCCGCCGCGGCCGCCGCGGAAGGCCGCGCCTTCCTGGCGCATGCCGACATCCCGCCGGCGCTGCGCGGCCGGGTCGAGACGGTGGTGGAGCCGGGCAATATCGGCTGGCTGCTGCAGGATTATGTGCGCCATGCCGGGATCGACCTGCTGGTACTGGGCACCCATGGCCGCAGCCGGCTGATGGAGATGCTGGTGGGCAGCACCGCCGGCTGGCTGCTGCAGGCCGCGCCCTGCGACGTGATGCTGGTGCGCGAACCCGCCCCCGCCTGACGGCCGCCGCTGCAACCCCGCGCGGGGGGCGCCGCGTTCCGGACCTGGGGCGCGGAGACGCCCCCCGTCCCGCCCGAACCGCCGGAGTGCCCCGCCCATGCCGCGCATCACCACCCTGACGCTGAACCCGACCATCGACCTGGCGAGCGAGGCGGCGGCGGTGCATCCCATCCGCAAGATCCGCACCTTCGCCGAGCGGCAGGACCCGGGCGGCGGCGGCGTGAACGTGGCGCGGGTGGTGCGCGAGCTGGGCGGCGAGACGCTGGCGGTGATCCTGGCCGGCGGCGTCACCGGCCGCTTCCTGGAGGAGCTGCTCGACGAGGGCGGCATCCCGCGCCAGACCGTGCCGATCGCCGGCCGCACCCGCATCAGCCAGACGGTGCTGGACCGCTCGACGGGCCAGGAATACCGCTTCGTGGCCGAGGGGCCGCGCGTGGCTGAGGCCGAGTGGCAGGCGGCGCTGGAGGCGCTGGCGGCGCTGCGCGACGGCTGGCTGGTGGCCAGCGGCAGCCTCGCCCCCGGCGTGCCGGAGGATTTCTATGCCCGCCTCTCGGCCCGCGCGCGGGAGGCCGGGCTGCGCTTCGTGGTGGACACCTCCGGCGCCGCGTTGCGCGCCACGCTGGAGGCGGGCGGCCTCACCCTGATCAAGCCGAGCCTCGGCGAGTTCGAGACCCTCATCGGCCGCAAGCTGCCCGAGGCGGCGGCGCAGGAGCAGGCGGCGGCGGAGCTGGTGCGGAGCGGCAAGGTGGAGATGGTGGCCCTCACCCTGGGCCGGGACGGCGCCATGCTGGCCACCGCCGAGGGCACGCTGCGCCTGCCGGCGCTGGAGGTGGAGGTGCGCGGCGCCGTCGGCGCCGGCGACAGCTTCCTGGCGGCGATGACCCTGGCGCTGGCCCGCGGCCGCACGCCGCGCGATGCCTTCGCCTGGGGCGTGGCGGCCGGCGCCGCGGCGGTCTCCAACGCAGGAACGGCGCATCCCGGGCGGGCGGAGGTGGCGGCGCTGCGCCGGCGCATCGTCGGCGTACCCATGGAAGGAGACAGCCTGTGAGCCTGAGACTGGTCGGCGATATCGGCGGCACCCATGCCCGCTTCGCGCTCTGCGGCGCGCCGGACGGGCCGGATGGCCTGCCGCGCGCGGAGCGCAAGCTGGTGGTGGCCGAGCATGCCGGGCTGGTCGAGGCGGCGCAGGCCTATCTCGCGGCCCTTCCGGCAGTGGAGCGCGCGGCGGTGACGGAGGCGGTGCTGGCCGTGGCGACGCCGGTGCTGGGCGATTCCGTGGCCTTCACCAACAGCCCCTGGCGCTTCTCCGTCGCCGCGGCGAAAAAGGCGCTGGGGCTGGAGCGCCTGACCGTGATCAACGACTTCGTGGCGCAGGCCGCCGCCGTGACGGTGCTGGGCCCGCAGGACCTGGTGGAGCTGCGCCCCGGTAGCGCAAAACCGGGCAGCACGAAGCCGGGCGGCGCGAAGCCGGGCGGCGCGGCCGTGGTGCTGGGGCCGGGCACCGGCCTCGGCGTCGCCTTCGTGCTGCGCGAGCCGGGCCGGCCGCCCCGCATCCTGCCCAGCGAGGGCGGCCATGCCTCCTTCTCGCCGCAGGACGAGACGCAGGACGAGATCCTGCGCCGGCTGCGCCTCCGCCATGGCGGGCATGTCTCGGTGGAGCGGCTGCTCTCCGGCCCCGGCCTGCTGCACATCGCCCTCGCCCTGGGGGAGATGGCGGGCCAGGACCTGCCCCTGCGCGAGCCGGCCGATGTCAGCCGCCGCGCCGCGAGCGGCGAGTGCGCCATCTGCCGCCGGGCGCTCGGCCTGTTCTCCGCCATGCTCGGCGCGGCGGCGGGCGACTTGGCGCTGACGCTGCTGACGGAGGGCGGCGTGTTCCTGACCGGCGGGCTGTGCCGCAACCTCGGCCCGCTGCTGGACCGGGAGGCGCTGGCCGCCGCCTTCCTGGCCAAGGGGCGCTTCGACGGCTACCTGTCCGGCATTCCCGTCTGGCAGGTGGTGCGCCCGCATGCCGGGCTGCTCGGCGCCGCCGCCTATCATCCGCCGGGCTGAGGCCGGAAACGCCGCTCACGGGTTGCGGAGCGTGCCGCCCTCCTGTCTCATGCGCCCCGGGACGCATGAACGACAGGAGGGGAAGCACATGACCTTGCAACGCCGCGGACTTCTGGCGGGCGCCGCCGCCGGCCTCGCCGCCGGGGTGGCCGCCCCGCCGCTCTCGCGCGTCGCCATCGCGCAGCCGGCGCGCAACCGGGTGCTGAAGCTGGTGCCGCAGGCCAACCTGACCAGCCTCGACCCGGTCTGGACCACGGCCAACATCACCCGCAACCACGCCTACATGATCCACGACACGCTGTTCGGCATGGACGGGCAGTTCAACCCGCAGCCGCAGCTGGCCGAGGGGATGGTGGAGGAGGAGGACGGAAGGCGCGTCGTCATCACCCTGCGCGACGGGCCGCGCTTCCACGATGGCGAGAAGGTGCGGGCGCAGGACGCCGTGGCCAGCCTGCAGCGCTGGATGAAGCGCAGCCCCATCGGCCAGAAGCTCGCCACCTTCGTCGAGGAGGTCTCGGCGCAGGACGACCGGCGGCTGGTGTTCCGGCTGAAGCAGCGCTTCCCCATGCTGAAGGCGGCGCTGGCGCAGGTCAGCAACAGCCCGGCCTTCATCATCCCCGAGCGGCTGGCCAAGACCGACGCCTTCACCCAGATCCGCGACACCACCGGCTGCGGCCCGTTCCGCTTCAAGGCGGACGAGTTCAACTCGGGCAGCATGGTGGTCTATGAGCGCAACGCCGACTACAGCCCGACGCCGGTGGGCCAGCCCAGCCTGACGGCGGGGCCGAAGCAGGTGCATTTCGACCGCGTCGAGTGGCACATCATCACCGACGCCTCCACCGCAGCGGCCGCCTTGCAGACGGGCGAGATCGACTGGTTCGAGCAGCCGCCGCCGGAGATCCAGGAGCTGCTGAAGCGCAGCCGCCAGCTCTCCATCGAGGCGATCGACCCGCTGCCGCTGGTCGGCATCCTGCGCGTCAACCACCTGCACGCGCCGTTCAACGACAAGAAGGTGCGGCAGGCGCTGCTGCCGGCCATCAGCCAGTCGGACTTCATGAGTGCGGTGGTGGGCCCCGACCCCTCGCTCTTCTTCGACGAGGTGGGCGTCTTCACCCCCGGCACGCCGCTCGCCACCAAGGCGGGGCTGGAGCCGCTGATGGGGCCGCGCAGCATCGACCGCGCCAAGGCGCTGCTGAAGGAGGCCGGCTACACCGACCAGCTGATGCGGCTGATCGGCCCCACCGACATCCTGGCGCCCTCCGCCATGTCGCAGGTCGGCGCCGACCTGGTCCGGCGGCTCGGCATGAACGCCGACATCGCCTTCAGCGACTGGGGCACGGTGGTGCAGCGCCGCACCTCGCGCGAGCCGGTGGACAAGGGCGGCTGGAGCATGCTGTTCACCGCCTTCTCCTCCTTCGACTTCGTCGACCCGGCGGCGCATTTCCCGCTGCGCGGCAACGGCACGGCGGCCTGGCCGGGCTGGCCGGACATCCCGAAGCTGGAGGAGCTGCGCGACCGCTGGTTCCTGGCGCCCGACCTCGCGGCGCAGAAAAGCCTCGCCGAGGAGATGCAGCGCGTGGTGATGGACGAGGTGCCCTACATCCCCGTCGGCGCCTACAAGTCGATGACGGCGATCAACCGCAACCTGCAGGGGCGCGTGCCGGGCTTCGCCATCATGTGGAACATCAGGCGCGCCTGAGAGGGTGCGGCCGGCGCGGGTGGAACTCCCGCGCCGGTCCGGGTGTTCTCTGGCGGTCAGCAAGGAGAACGCGCATGAACCCGGTTCCCAACTCCCGCGAGTATTACAGCCCCGCGCAGTCGCAGCAGCGCGGCAATCTCAGCGTCGCCGAACAGGCGATGTACGTCGTGGGCGGGCTGGCGCTGGCGGCCGCCGGCACCAAGCCGCGGCCCAATTTCCTGCTCAACATCGTGGCGCTCGGCGCCGGGGCCTATCTCGCCTGGCGCGGCACGCAGGGCTACTGCCCGATGAAGGCGGCGATCGACGGCCACACCAGCTGAGGCCGCCGCATGAAAAAAGCCCGGGGAAATCGCTTTCCCCGGGCTTTCCGCATGGTCTCCGGCCTCAGGCGCGGCGGCGCGCCACCATGCCGTAGATGGCCAGCACGATGATGGCACCCACCACGGCGCCGATGAAGCCCGCTCCTTCTCCCGCACGGTACCAGCCGACCGCCTGGCCGAGATAGGAAGCGACGAAGGCGCCGATGATGCCCAGCAGCGTGGTCAGGATGAACCCGCTCGGCTCCTTGTCGCCCGGCATGATCCACTTCGCGACGAGGCCCGCGAGGAAGCCGATGATGATGGTCCAGATAATGCCCATGGCGCTGCGCCCTGTTCCGCTCGGGTTTTGGCCGCCGCGCGGCAGGCTTTCCCTGCCGCGCCGGATCGGCCCGATGGGTCAAGAAGCTCCGGGAGGCCGGCGGGTTGCACCGGTTGCACCGGAAGGCAGGCTGAACGGCGTTATTCCGGGCGGATGTTGCCGCGCCGTATCAGCTCTCCCCACAACTTGGTGTCCTCGGCCAGGATGCGGCGCATGGCCTCGCCATCCCCCGTTTCGATGGCGACACCCTGCGCCGCCATGCGGGCGCGCAGGTCCTGGTCCTCCGTGGCGTTGCGCAGCGTTTCGGTCAGGCGCTGCGCGATCGGTGCCGGCAGGCCGCGCGGCGCGAACAGCCCCTGCCAGAACACCGCCTCGAAGCCCGGCAGGGTGTCGGCCACCGGCGGCACGTCGGGGAAGAGCGGCATCCTCTCCTTGCTGCTGACGGCGATGGCGCGGGTGATGCCTTCCTGCACCACCGGCAGGGCCTCCAGCGCCGCCTGGAACATCGCCTGGATCCGGTTGGTCCGCAGGTCGGTCAGCGCCGGCACGCCGCCACGATAGGGCACGTGCAGCACGTCGATGCCCGCCTGCTGCCGGAGCAGTTCCAGCGCCAGGTGGTTGACCGCGCCCGTGCCGCTGCTGCCGAAGTTCAGCTTGCCGGGATTGGCCTTCGCATAGGCGATCAGCTCCGGCACCGACTTCACGGGCAGGCTGGGATGCACGTGCAGGACAAAGGCGGTGCGGTAGGCAAGGCCGAGCGGCAGCAGCTCCCGCATCGGCTCGCGCGGCGTCAGGTCGGGCTGCAGGGCCGGGTTGATGGCCAGGGAGGATGCGCCCATCAGCAGGGTGTACCCGTCGGGCGCGGCCTGGGCGACATGGGTGGAAGCCACCGAGGTCGCTCCCCCGACCCGGTTCTCGACCACGATGGGCTGCCTCAGGTCGCGCTCCATGCGCTGTGCGATAGCGCGGGTGGTCACGTCGGTCAGGCCGCCGGGGGCGTAGCCGGTGACGATCGAGATCGCCCGCGTCGGCCAGGATGGCTGCGCAAGGCCCGGCCGGGCCAGAAGCAGGGCCGGGGCCGCCAGCAGGCCGCGGCGGCCCAGCAGGTGTCGCACCAAGTTCGTTTCCTCCAGGTTGTTCTGCGGCGAGCTTGGACACAAGCGCGCCGCGGCGCAACCTTGCCCGCCCCCCCTGCCGGGCGCGGTGGGAGGTGCGGGGGAAACGAACCAGGCCGCGCGGCTCAGTCCTTCTTGAGCTGCTCCGGGCGGTTGGCACCGGTGATGGCGGCCTGTTCCGCGACCTCGGTGTTGTAGGCCTTCTCCGGCTGCCGGCGCGTCGTCGCCTCGGTTTTCTCATCCTTCTGCACGTCGTGCGGGCCGACATTGTGCGGGCGCACCGAGCGATATCCTGATGTGTCGGCCATGGAGCGGGCCTCCTTTGTTATGAACCTCTCGTTGCAAGCCCTGAACGGGGGACGAGGTTGCACGAAGGCGGGAACCTTGCCCCCCGCCTGGATGTTCTGGCCCTGGCGACATCGCGCTGCGCCCCGCCACGGGCGCGGCGTCAATCAGGAGATCAGACATGGCCACTATCAAGACGTTGGACGACCTCTTCCTGCACACGCTGAAGGATGTCTACTACGCTGAACGGCAGATCCTGAAGGCGCTGCCGAAGATGGCGAAAGTCGCCCAGGACGAGGCGCTGAAGGCCGCCTTCCTCAAGCACCGCGAGCAGACCCAGGGCCAGATCGAGCGCCTGCAGCAGGTCTTCGAGGCGCTCGGCAAGCGCGCCCAGGGCGTGACCTGCGAGGCCATCAACGGCCTGGTCGAGGAATGCGAGGAGCTGATCGAGAGCGCGCAGGGGCCCGGCCCGGTGCTGGATGCGGGGCTGATCGCCTCCGCCCAGGCGGTGGAGCACTACGAGATGGCGCGCTACGGCACGTTGCTGGCCTGGGCCAAGGCCCGCGGCGACAAGGAGGTGCTGGGGCTGATCGAGGCGACGCTGGCGGAGGAGAAGGAGACCGACAGCCTGCTGAACGAGATGGCGAATTCTGCCATCAATCCGCTGGCGGTGAAGCAGGCGGCCTGAGGGCTGGCCGTGGGCGGCAGCCATGTGGCGGCTCCGCCTGCGGGCCGCGCGCCCGGCGGCGCCCACCGTTTGTAAACAGTTCGGGAACCGGCACGGGCGCTTTCCTCCGTGCCGGCCTGCCGCGGCGGGCCACGCAGCCCGCCGCGGCCGCTTTTTCCCAGGGCGAGAGCCAGAAGCGTGGTCTTGACGTCACGCGCGAATGTCCGTTGAAGGGACGGAGCATCACCGCACTGGCCGGGCATGGTCCAGAGGACCGGGCCGTGGTCGCGCCCGGGCGGTTCCAGAGGATCATATCCCATCCGTTTCGCGAATGATCCGCCCTCCGGACTCTCAGCAAGGCGAACCCCATGGAACAACTTCCCCGGATCGAAAGTGGGATCGCCGGCCTCGATATCCTGCTGAAGGGCGGGCTGGTCGCCGGCTCATCCTATATCATCCAGGGGCGTCCCGGCTCCGGGAAGACCATCTTCGCCAGCCAGATCGCCTTCCACCACGCCAGCCGCGGCGGGCGCGTCCTGTTCGCCACCCTGCTCTCCGAGACGCATGAGCGGCTGTTCCAGTTCCTGTCGACGCTGAGCTTCTTCAGGCGGGACCGGGTGGGCGCGGAGATGCAGTTCGTCAGCGCCTTCGACACGCTGGAGAATGAGGGGCTGGACGAGGTGGTCAAGCTGCTGCGGCGCGAGATCAGCCGGCAGAAGGCCTCGGTGATGGTGGTGGACGGGGTGCTCAACGCCCGTTCCCGCGCCGAGACGCAGCTCGACACCAAGCGCTTCATCGCGGAGCTGCAGGGCCATGCCGCCTTCGCCGGCTGCACCGTGCTGTTCCTCACCAGCGCCCGGCTGGATGATGGCAGCCCGGAGCACACCATGGTGGACGGGGTGATCGAGCTGGGGGAGGAGCTGGTCGGCAGCCGCTCCCTGCGCCGCATCCACCTGCGCAAGACCCGCGGCAGCGGCGCCCTTGCCGGCCTGCACGAGTTCGAGATCAACAGCCAGGGCGTCGTGGTGTATCCCAGGCTGGAGACCGTCTGGGGGCAGGTCGCCTCGCAGGAGCCGGTGAGCGTGGCGCGGGAGAGCAGCGGCATCCCGGTGATGGACGAGATGCTGGGCGGCGGCCTGCCGCCTGCCTCCATCACCTTGGTGCTGGGGCCTTCGGGCAGCGGCAAGACCTCGCTCGGCCTGCATTTTCTGTCACGCTGCACGCCGGAGGAGCCGGGGCTGCTGTTCGGCTTCTACGAGACGCCGGAGCGCCTCTGCCTGAAGGCCGCCAACCTGGGCATCGACCTGCGCGGCCTGGTCGCCTCCGGCGCGGTCGAGATCATCTGGCAGCCTGCCTCGCAGCGGTCCCTGGATCGGCTGGGCCATCAGCTGCTCGGGGCCGTGGAACGGCGCAAGGTGCGGCGCGTGATGATCGACAGCCTGAGCGGCATGGCCCGCGCCGCCGCCCGCCCGGACCGGCTGATCGACTTCTACACGGCCCTGACCAACGAGTTGCGCGAACGCGGCGTCACCACCGTGTTCACATGGGAGATGCGCGGCCTGTTCGGAGCGGAGATCAATGCGCCGGCGCCGGAACTCTCCAGCCTCATGGACAACCTGCTGATGCTCCGTTTCGTCGAGGTGGAAGCGGATGTGAGGCGGGTGCTGACCATCCTGAAGGTGCGCGACAGCGACTACGACCCCTCCCTGCGCGACGTCACCATCACCAGCGATGGCATCCTCCTCAAGCCGAGCTTCGAGAAGATGTCCATGGTGCTTTCCGGCTCCCCTACGAAGAAGGGGAGCTGACCGCGCGAGCGTTCAGAGCGGTACCACATCATGACAACGATCTTGGTCGCGGACGACGAGTTCCTCATCACGGACGTGCTCGCCTTCGCCCTGGAGGATGAAGGGTTCATGGTGGTCCGTGCCAGCAACGGCAGGAAGGGGCTGGACGTGCTGGACCGCGAGCGCCCCGATCTCGTCATCACCGACTACATGATGCCGGTCATGAACGGCGTGGAGTTCGCCCAGGCGATCCGGGGCCGCCTTGGCACCGGCATGCCGATCATCCTGATGAGCGGCGCGCATGCCGACCTCGCCCGCGAGAGCGGACATTTGTTCGCCCGCATCTTCGAGAAGCCCTTCATCATCGGCGAGGTGATCGAGGCGGTGATCGCCCTGGTGGGCCGCCCGGGCTGAGGCAAGGCGCCGCCGCGCCGCCCCTCGCGCCGCCCCCTCGTGCCGCCCCCTGGTCAGCCTCCGGCGGGCGCCGGGGCCAGGCGGGCGGAGGCGGCCAGGGCCGGTGGCTCCAGCGCATGCAGCGCGTCGAGCAGCGCGACCTGGAAGCTGCCGGGGCCACACGCCTGCCCCGCCGCCCGCTCGGCCGCCACGCCCAGTGTGGCCAGCCCGGCCACCGCCGCCGCCATCCCCGGCAGCCCGGCGCCCAGGAAGGCGCCGATCAGCGCCGTCGCGGTGCAGCCCATGCCGGTGACGCGGGTGAGCAAGGGGTGGCCATTGGCCACCGCGACGGCCCTCTCCCCGTCGGTGACATGATCCACCGCCCCGGTGACGGCGACCGTGATGCCGAGCGCGCGCGCCAGCCGCGCCGCCGCCGCGTGCGCCATCGCCGTGGGATGCGCGCTGTCGACGCCGCGGGAGGCGAGGCCGGCCTCGCCGGCCACGGCCAGGATCTCGGAGGCGTTGCCGCGCAGCACGGCGGGACGCAGCGCCGCCATCTCCTGCGCCGCCGCCAGCCGGAACGGGGTGGCGCCGGCCGCCACGGGGTCGAGGACCCACGGCACGCCCGCCGCCCGCGCCGCCGGGACGGCGCGGCGCATGGCCCGCAGCTGCGGCGCGGTGAGGGTGCCGATATTCACCACCAGCGCGGCGGCGTGGGGGGCGAAATCGGCCACCTCCTCCTCCGCCTGCACCATGGCCGGCGAGGCGCCCACCGCCAGCAGGGCATTGGCCGTGACATTGGCGACGACGACATTGGTGATGTTGTGGACCAGCGGCGCGGCGAGGCGCAGCCGTTCCAGGGCGGCGGCGGCCTGCCGGGGCAGGTCCGTCGCGGTGGTCTCCGGCACGGGTGGAACTCCCTTGGCAATCCGGCGGGCAGGCCACGGCGGGCAGGCCGTGGCGGGCCGGCATGTTGCGGCGGCCGCGGGCCGGCCACAAGCGGCGGGGCCGCCGGGCAGCGGCGCAAAAAAGGCCGGGGAAGCGGATGCTCCCCCGGCCGGCCTCCGGCGCGGTCCGGGGCTGGTCGCCCCGGCGCGCGCGGCGCGTCACTCGGCCGGCTGCGCCAGCCCGATGGCCTCCGGCGCCTCCGGCAGCGCCTTGCCGCTGAGCGCCAGGCGCAGCTGCTCCTGGTCCAGCTCGCCTTCCCAGCGGGCGACGACGATGCAGGCCACCGCATTGCCCACCAGGTTGGTCAGCGCCCGGCACTCGGACATGAAGCGGTCGATGCCGAGGATCAGCGCCATGCCGGCCACCGGCACCGCCGGCACCACCGAGAGGGTGGCGGCCAGGGTGATGAAGCCCGCGCCGGTGATGCCCGCCGCGCCCTTCGAGGAGAGCATGGCCACCAGCAGCAGCAGCACCTGGTCCCACAGGCTCAGCTCGATGCCCGTGGCCTGGGCGATGAACAGCGCCGCCATGGTCATGTAGATGTTGGTGCCGTCCAGGTTGAAGCTGTAGCCGGTGGGCACCACGAGCCCCACCACCGACTTGCGGCAGCCGGCGCGCTCCATCTTCTCCATCAGTGTCGGCAGCGCCGCCTCGGAGGAGGAGGTGCCGAGCACCAGCAGCAGCTCCTCCTTGATGTAGCGGATCAGCGCCAGGATCGAGAAGCCGTTGTAGCGGGCGACCGCCCCCAGCACGACCAGCACGAAAATCAGCGCCGTGAGGTAGAAGGTGGCGATCAGCAGCGCCAGGCTGGCGATGGAGCCGATGCCGTAGCGGCCGATGGTGAAGGCCATGGCGCCGAAGGCGCCGATCGGCGCGGCCTTCATCAGGATGGCCACCAGCTTGAACATGCCGGCCGAGGCGGAGTGCAGCACGGCCATGACCGGCTCCGCCTTGTCGCCCACCGAGGCGAGGGCGATGCCGAACAGCACCGAGAAGAACAGCACCTGCAGGATGTCGCCCGAGACGAACGCGGCCACCGGGGAGGCGGGGATGATGTTGGTCAGGAAGCCGACCAGCGTCGTCTCGTGCGCCTTGGCGGCGTAGCCGGAGACGGCCTTGGGGTCGAGCGTGGCGGGGTCCACGTTCAGCCCGGCGCCGGGCTGCACGATGTTGGCCACGATCAGCCCGACGATCAGCGCCAGGGTGGAGAAGACCAGGAAGTAGAGCATCGCCTTGCCGGCGACGCGGCCGACCTTGCCGATGTCGCGCACCCCGGCGATGCCGGTCACCACCGTCAGGAAGATGACCGGGGCGATGACCATCTTGACCAGCTTGATGAAGGCGTCGCCCAGCGGCTTCATGTCCGCGCCGGTCTGCGGATAGAAGTGCCCGAGCAGGATGCCGACGGCGATGGCGAAGAGAACCTGCACATACAGGTGCTGGTAGAATTTGCGCGGCGCGCCGGGCGCGGTCGCCGCTTGGATGGGTGCATAGGCCATGGATATCCCCCCCTGCCTGAAGTTCCGGCGTGGCCGTGCCGCCGCGCCGGCGGTGTCGTTCCGTGGTGTGGACCGCCGCGAGGGCGGTGCTCGGAACCCCCATGGCAAGGGGGGTGCCAGAGCGGGCAGGGTCCGGCCGCTCTGGCTTACTCCTTGATCTTATACATGTTTGTGCGGCGGCATGGCCGGCACGCCGGCGCTGATCGTGCGGATTTCCGCACAGATTCCAGAGGCGTTGTGCGGCTTTCCGCCCGGCCTGGCGGGCATCCGGCATGAGCGCCGCGCCCGGCGCGGCCCGCCCATGGCGGAGCCTGTTCCAGGTTGTCGCGGCCCTCGCCGTGCTGTTCGCGCTCGACCGTGGCGCCGACCATCTGGCGCGGCGCTGGGTGCTGGCCGACCTCGCCGCCTCGGCCGGCGCCGCCGCCGAGCTGCGCGGCGCCGTGCTGCAGGCCGAGATCGAGAAGCAGCGCAGCCTGCCCCTCATCCTGGCGCAGGACCCCGACCTGCGGGAGGCGCTCGCCGCCCCCAGCCCGGCGCGGCTGGAGGCGCTGAACGCCAAGCTGGAGGCGCTGGCCCAGGGCACCCGCACCGCCGTGATCTACGCGCTGGACCGCACCGGCGTGGCGCTGGCCGCCAGCAACTGGCGCACCGGCACCAGCTTCGTCGGCAGCGACTATGCCTTCCGCCCCTATTTCCGCGATGCGCTGCGCGAGGGCGCGGCGGAGCATTTCGCCCTCGGCACCGTCAGCAACCGCCCCGGCCTCTACCTGGCGCGGCGGCTGGACGGGCGGGACGGGCCGGCCGGCGTCATCGTCGTCAAGGCGGAGTTCGAGGCGGTGGAGGAAGCCTGGCGCCGGCTGCCCGGTCCCGTCCTGGCCACGGACCCGCGCGGCATCGTCACCGTCACCAGCGTGCCGGCCTGGCACTTCCTGGCCACCCGGCCGCTGGCGGGGCCGGAGCACGAGGCGATCCGCGAGAGCCTGCAATTCGGCAATGCGCCGCTCGGCGACCTCCGCCTCGCGCCGCTGGCCGGCGATGCCACGCTGCGCCGCCTGCCGCCCGGCGCCCGGCCGGAGGACAGCCCGGCCCTGCCCGTCACCCGCCCCGTGCCCGGCACCGGCTGGACGCTGACCCTGCTGGCCCCGGTGCGCCCGGTGCTGGAGCCGGCCCGCCTGGCGGCGCTGCTGGGCGCGCTGCTGCTGGGCGGCGCCATGCTGGCGGGCATGGCGCTGGCGCGGCGGCGGCGCGGCCAGCTGCGCCGCGACCTGGCGCGCGACGCCGCCCGCCGGCAGGAGCTGGAGGAGCAGGTGAGCCTCCGCACCGCCGAGCTGCGCACCGCCAATGCAAGGCTGCGCGCCGAGGCAGTGGAACGCCAGCGCGCCGAGGCCACGCTGCACGGGCTGCGCGACGAGCTGGCCCAGGCCAACCGCCTGGCCATCCTCGGCCAGATCACCGCCAGCGTGGCGCATGAGATCAACCAGCCGCTGGCCGCCATCCGCACCTTCGCCGACAACGCGCTGAAGCTGCTGGGGCGCGGCGACGCGGCCACGGCCGGGCGCGCGGTGGAGACGATCGCCGGGCTGACAGGGCGGATCGGCACCATCACCGAGGGGCTGCGCGGCTTCGCCCGCAAGGGTGGCGGCGAGAGCGAGCCGGTGGCCCTGCGCGCCGCCATCGAGGGGGCGCTGCTGCTGGTCGGCCACCGGCTGCGGCAGCACGGCGTCGCGGTGGAGGTGGCGGTGGAGGGCGAGCCCCGGCTCCGCGCCGAGCGGGTGCGGCTGGAGCAGGTGCTGGTGAACCTCGTCCAGAACGCCATCGAGGCGTTGCAGGGCCGCGCCGATGGCCGCATCCGCATCAGCGCCGCCGCCGGGCCGGAGGGCGGCGCCACGCTGCGGGTCGCCGATAACGGCCCCGGCCTCGCGCCCGTGGTGCGCCGCTCATTGTTCATGCCCTTCACCACCACCAAATCCGCCGGTCTCGGCCTGGGGCTGGTGATCTGCCGCGACATCGTGGCCGATCTCGGCGGCACGCTGGAGGCGCCGGAACGCCCGGAGGGCCTGGAAGGCGCGGAATTCGTCATGACCTTCGGGAAGGCGCTGTGATGGACGTTGTGTTCGTCGACGACGACGACACCCTGCGGGAGGCCAATCTGCAGAGCTTCGCGCTGGAGGGGCTGACGGCCATGGCCGTGCCCTCCGCCGGGCGGGCGCTCGATGTGCTGGACGCCGACTTCCCCGGCGTGGTGGTGACCGACATCCGCATGCCGGGCATGGACGGGCTGGCCCTGTTCCGCCGCCTGCGCGCCCTGGACCCGGACCTGCCGGTCATCCTCATCACCGGGCATGGCGACATCCCGATGGCGGTCGGCGCCATCCGCGAGGGGGCCTACCACTTCCTGCCCAAGCCCTACCCGGCCGAGCAGCTCCTCGCCGCCGTGCGCCACGCGCTGGAGAAGCGGCGGCTGGTGCTGGAGAACCGGCGCCTGGCCCGGGCGGTGGAGGCGGCCGGGGCGGAGGACGGGGCCTTCCTCGGCGCCGCGCCGGCCATGCGCCGCCTGCGGGAGACGCTGCGCCAGGTGGCCGACGCGGCGGTGGACGTGCTGGTGGAGGGGGAGACGGGCAGCGGCAAGGACGTGGTGGCGCGCCAGCTCCACGCGCTGAGCCGCCGCGCCGCCCGCCCCTTCGTGGCGCTGAACTGCGGCGCCCTGCCCGAGAGCGTGATGGAGAGCGAGCTGTTCGGCCACGAGGCCGGCGCCTTCACCGGCGCGCAGAAGCGCCGCGTCGGCCGCATCGAGCATGCCGATGGCGGCACGCTGTTCCTCGACGAGATCGAGGCCATGACGCCCGCCATGCAGGTGAAGCTGCTGCGGGTGCTGGAGAGCCGCGAGATCGCCCCCCTCGGCACCAACGAGGTGCGGCGGCTCGACCTGCGCGTGGTGGCCGCCACCAAGGTGGGTCTGGCCGAGCTGGTGCGGCAGGGCGCCTTCCGCGAGGATCTCTACTACCGGCTGCATGTGGTGACGCTGCGGGTGCCGCCGCTGCGCGAGCGGCGGGAGGATATCCCGCTGCTGTTCGCGCATTTCCTGGCCCGCGCCGCGGCGCGCTTCGAGCGGCCCGCGCCGGCGATCGACGCCGCCACGCGGCGCCATCTGGAGAGCCATGCCTGGCCCGGCAATGTGCGCGAGCTCTCCCACTTCGCCGAGCGGGTGGCGCTGGGCCTGGCCGATCTGCCTGCCGCGGCCGGGGCGGCCCCGGCTGGGGCGATGGCGGGGGCTGCCTCCCTGCCGGAGCGCGTCGATGCCTATGAGGCGGCGCTGCTGGCGGAGGCGATGGCGGCGCACCAGGGCGATGTGCGGCAGGCCGTCGCCGCCCTCGGCATTCCGCGCAAGACCTTCTACGACAAGCTCAAGCGCCACGGTATCGCGCCGCAGGACTACCGCGGCGGCAGGGAGGAGGGCGCGGCCGGGTGAGGCGCCCCGCCCGCCGCCGGGCGTTCAGTCGATGCGGCGCAGCCCCTTGGCGAAGCGGCGCCAGTTCCGCACGTAGTTCTCGGCCGAGGCGCGCAGGCCGGCGATCGCCGCCTCGTCCAGCTCCCGCGCGGCCTTGGCGGGCGAGCCGATGATCAGCGAGTTGTCGGGGAATTCCTTGCCCTCGGTCACCAGGGCATTGGCGCCGATCAGGCAGTTGCGGCCGACCCGCGCATTGTTCAGCACCGTGGCCCCCATGCCCACCAGCGTGCCGTCGCCGATGGTGCAGCCATGCACGATGGCATGGTGGCCGACCGTCACCCCGGCGCCGATGGTCAGCGGCGCGCCGGGATCGGCGTGCAGCATCGCGCCCTCCTGGATGTTGGTGCCGGCGCCGACGATGATGGGCGTCCGGTCCCCGCGCAGCACGGCGCCGAACCAGATGCCCACATCCTCGCCCAGCGTCACGTCGCCGATCACATGCGCGTCGGGGGCGATCCAGTAGCGGCCGGCCTCCGGCAGGCGGGGCGCGATTCCATCCAGTTCATAGAGCGGCATGGCGTTTCCTGTGTTCTTCCCGGCGGGGTGGCCCCCGTCCGCGCGGTAGGATGCGTCAGGGGGCGGCAATGGTCCAGCACCCCCCTCCCCCACGCGCCAGGGCCCCTTGCCCCTGCCGCCGGAAGCCTCTAGCGACGGCGGCATGACCCGGTCCGCCTCCGCCATCACCGTGCTCGGCGCCTCGGGGCGCACTGGCGCGGCCCTCTGCCGCGCCCTCCTCGCCCGCGGCGACAGCGTCATCCCCGTGGTGCGCAACCCGGCCCGCTGGGCGGCGCGCGGCATCCCGCTCGAGCCCCGCCTGGCCGAGATCGGCGACCACACGGCGCTGGCGCGGGCGCTGGAGGGGGCGGAGCGCATCGTCTCCACCGCCCATGCGCGCTGGGCGGCCGCCATCCAGCGGGCGGCGCCGCCGGATGCCACGCTGGTGCTGATCGGTTCCACGCGCCGCTTCTCGCGCTGGCCGGACGCGCATGGCGATGGCGTGCGTGCCGGGGAGGCCGCCTTCCTGTCGGGGCCCCAGCCGGGGGTGATGCTGCACCCCACCATGATCTACGGCGCCCAGGGCGAGAACAACGTGCAGCGCCTGGCGGCCCTGCTGCGCCGGCTGCCCGTGGCGCCGCTGCCGGGGGGCGGCCGGGCCCTGGTGCAGCCCATCTACCAGGACGACCTGACCGCCTGCCTGCTGGCGGCGCTGGACCGCGACTGGCCCACCCCCCGCACCCTGGTGCTGGCCGGCCCGGAGCCCGTCGCCTACCGGGATTTCCTGGCGGCGGTGGCCCATGCCGCCGGGCGCCGGGCGCCGCCGGTGCTGCCCATGCCGCTGGCGCCGCTCGTCCTGCTGGGCCGCGTGGCCGCGCTGGTGCCCGGCCTGCCGCGCATCGGCCCGGACGAGCTGCGCCGGCTGACCGAGGACAAGGCCTTCGACATCGCCGAGATGCGCGCCACGCTGGGGGTCTCGCCCCGGCCGCTGGCGGAAGGGCTGGCCGAAACCTTCGCCCACGCCACGGGTTGAGGGCGGCGGCCGCCCGGGCCGGTGCTGTGGCAGAAAGGTTACGCCTTCTGCCATGTCGGTCATCATGACGGTGCAGCCGCAACCGTACGTTGTTCCGCTCCGTTATCCTGCCGAGACGCAAGCGCCCGGGAGGGCGAAGCCCGTGACTGATGACAGGCCACAGACGATGAAGACGCAAGCTCCGCCCGCCCTCCGCAGCCTGCCCGACCGGGCGCTGGATGCCTGGCTGCGGGCCAATCTCGAGCAGCCTGCCGCCCTGGATCAGGACCAGGATCTTCCGGCCGAGCTGGTGGCGCTGGTGCGCCATGCCAGCTTGAACTGACCGCCGCCTCCGCCTGAGGGAGAGCCACGCCGCTCTCCCTCCTCTCCACGCCTTCAGCGGGTGGCCGCGCAGAGCAGCTCCACCGCCTCGGCCCGCCCCAGCACCACGGGCCGGCGCCAGCCCGCCAGTTCCTCGGCGGCGCCGAACCCCGCGAAATCCTCCCACCCTTCTGCGCCAAGGGTGCGGATGGTGCCCCCCGCCGCCTGCACCAGCGCGAACCCGCCGGCCACGTCCCAGGCATTGGGCCGCTCGAACCGGGCCACTTCCAGCAGCCCCGCCGCGATGAAGGCGCACTCGATGGCGGCCGAGCCGGTCCGCCGCACCTCCCAGGCCGAGGGGATGTTCGGCGCATGGTTGGCCAGCCCGGCGAGGCGCCGGCGGATCGCCGGATTGTAGGCGCGGGCGACGGGCTCCTCCTCGAAGCGCAGCGTGCTCTGCACCGTCGCGTGATAGACACCGGCGCGCAGCGCGTGGCTCGAGGCGCACCACACCGCGCCCGCAATCGGCCGGCCGTCCAGCAACACGCCCACGGAGCCGGAGAAAAGCGGAAAGCCGTTGATGAAGTTGGCGGTACCGTCCACGGGGTCCACCGCCCAGACGAAGCGGCTGCCGAAGGCGGGGCGGTCCGGCATCTCCTCGCCGAGCACGTCATGGTCGGGAAAGCGCTCCGCCAGCCGGGCGCGCATCAGCACTTCCACGGCGCGGTCCACTTCCGAGACCGGGTCGCGCAGGCTGAGCTGCCCGGCGGGATCGCTCTTGTATTCCACGGCCAGGGTATGGCCCAGCGCCTGCGCCATCTGCGTCCCGGCCAGACGGGCCAGTTCCAGCGCCATCGCCTCGATCTCGGCCAGAAGGGCGGGGCTCAACCCATCCGGCAGCCCGACTCCGGCGGCGCTCATGCCACGCGCTCCGCCGCGGCGGGAACCAGCACGGTGAGCGCCTCCTGCTCCAGCCCCAGGCGGATTTCCTCGGGCAGCGTCTCGTCGCGGCACGTGTCGTCCTGCCGCACCGGGCCGGCGGGCCATGAGAGGACGATCTCATGCGCGGCGCGGCTTAACGTCGGCGGCGGCCCCTGCTCGGGGGCGTGCAGCCACGCGATCATGGCCTCGCGCCGCTCGGGTGGCAGCACCACAAGGTCCAGCCGGCCGTCTCCGGGGCGGGCCTGCGGCGCGATGGCCAGGTTGGGGCCGAAGAGCGGGATGTTCATGGCTTCGGCGAACAGGCTTTCCCCTTCCCATGGCTCGCCGTCCAGCAGGGCCCGGAAGCGCCGCGGCTCGGCATGGGAGAGGATGGTGCGGAAGGCGGCACGCCCGGCCTCGATGCCTTCCGTGCCGCTCTTGTCGGCATGGTCCACAGCGCGCGCGAGCGCACCGAAGCCCACCGCCTCCAGGAAGCGCTGGCGCTCGCCCAGGCCTTCCACGAAGGCGCGGTCAAGCCGGACCTGGCGGGCCTGCCTCCAGGATTCGGCGAAGGCCCGATGCGAATCCCACAGCCCCAGGGAGCGTGCCAGGTTGTTGGCGGTGCCGAAGGGCAGGATGGCCAGATGGGCCCTGCTGGGCATCCGCGTGGCGATGCGCCCGACCGTGCCGTCGCCGCCGGCCACGATGACCAGATCCGGCGCCGTCTCCAGCGCGCTGGCGGCGGCCTCGCCCTTGCTGGGGCAGACGCGCAGGGAGAGGCCGGCTCTCTCGAGCGCCGCCGTGAGCTCCCGCAGGGAATGGTCGCCCTGCCCCGCGGAAGGATTGTGGAACAGAAGAGCTTGCATGCCGAGGTAACACAGCATGGACGCCGCCGTTCCCCGGTCCCTTGAAGGGAGGAGGGGATGGCGCTTCTCAACTTCGCGCGCGGACCGCAAACAACTGTAGAAAAAAACGGACGAAGCGCGTTAATTCATCGCCATCAAAACAAATTCTATCAATTCTTCCGCGCATGCGGTTATCATGTCGCTTCACCAGTCATGTTAGTATCCAACAGCGGGCCGCCGAGAAGCGAACCCACCGCTCCCGCACGGACCGGCTTCGGAGGACAAAAGTTTCGTGAACCTGACGCCTGAAGAGGCCGCCATTGCGAAGGCGCGCGGCTGCCGCCTGGTCGCGGCTGATGCACAACAGGTGGCTGTGTTGTCGATGCAACGGCGCGTGTTCTGGATCCAGGGCGAGCCCTGGCTGATCATGCGGGAGGATGGCTTCTTCGAAACGGCCGCCACGCTCCGGCATCTTCTGGAACAGCCCGGGCCCGTGGCGGTTCCCGCGCCCGAGGCGCCCGCTGCTCCTGCCGCGCCGGCTCCCGCCGCCGCGGATGCCACCGCTTCCGACATCGCCGCGTCCGAGCCGCCCGCCGCCGAGCCGCCCGCCGCCGAACCACTTCCGGCGGCAGTCCCTGCCGGCATGGCCGCGGCGCAGGAACCGGCGGAGATGCCGGCGGATGCCGGGGCGCCGGAAGCGGAGGACACGCCGCCCCTGCCTTCTCCGCCGCTGCCTTCTCCATCCCTGGCTTTTCCGCCGCTGCCCGTGCCGCCGGACCTGCCGATCGCCGGTGGCATCCTGGCGCTCGGGGCGCAGGATGCCCCGCCACGGACCATTCCGGCGGCGCTGGTGATCACCGCGAACATCGTCTCGCGCTATGTCGCCGCCACGCCGGTGGACACGAAGGACCTGCCGGACCTGATCCGCAGCATCCATCGCAGTGTTTGTGCGTTGCAACCAAGCAAGGAAGGGGCCTGATCCCGGCTCCCTTCCGCGCGGTTTCCTCCGCGGTGCCGGGAGCAGCCCTGCCGCCCGGATGAGCGGAGGCGCGCACAACGCTGAAAGGATGACCGTGACGCTTGCGCTGCATGGCCTGGACAGGTTGATCCGCCTGCGCCAGCGCTGGAGCCGCCTGTTCGTCGGCGCGCCGGAAGGCCCCGCGGATGATGGCCGCCTGAACGAGATCGCCGATTTCGGCGAAAACCCGGGCGCGCTACGGATGCTCGTCCATGTGCCGGCCGCGCTCCGCCCCGGCGCGCCGCTGGTGGTGGCGCTGCATGGCTGCACCCAGACCGCTGCGGGCTATGACCGCGGCTGCGGCTGGTCCGCCATGGCGGACCGCCTCGGCTTCGCCCTGCTGCTGCCCGAGCAGCGCAGCGAGAACAACCCCAAGCGCTGCTTCAACTGGTTCGCCCCGGACGATACGCGCCGCGATTCCGGCGAGGCCGCCTCCATCCGCCAGATGGTGGACCACATGCTGCGCGAGCACCGGCTGGACCCGCGCCGCGTCTTCGTCACCGGCCTGTCGGCGGGCGGCGGCATGAGCTCGGCCCTTCTGGCCTGCTATCCGGAGGTGTTCGCGGCAGGGGCCATTCTCGCGGGCCTGCCCCATGGCGCCGCCGCCAGCGTGCCGCAGGCCTTCGAGGCCATGTTCCAACCGAAGATCCTGAGCGCCGAGGAACGGGCCGCGCCGGTGCGGGCCGCGTCCGGCCATGCCGGGCCCTGGCCGCGGATATCCGTCTGGCAGGGTGCCGCGGACCGGACGGTGGCCCCGGCCAATGCCGACGAGATCCTGAAGCAGTGGCTGGCGCTGCACGGGCAGGACCTGGAGCAGCCCGCCGGCAGCGCCACGGCCGATGGCGTGACGCACCGGCTGTGGCTGGCGCCGGACGGCCGGCGGCTGGCCGAGGCCTACAGCATCGACAGCCTGGCGCATGGCGTGCCGCTGCACCCGCCCGGCGAGGCGCAGGAGCATGAGGGCCGGATCGGCGAGGCCGGCCCCTACATGCTGGATGTCGGCCTTTCCTCCACCCATGCCATCCTGGATTTCTGGGGCCTGGCACCGGCCCCGCAAAGGGCCTTCGTGGTCAGCCGCGGCGGCGAGGCACGGGAGGTGACGGAGCGCCCCTCCCTGGCCGCCCGCCTGCTGCGCAAGGCCCGGCGTCTGGCCGGGCTGGGGAGCGATTGACCGACCCGCCCGGCCCGCGCCACAAAGCGCGCGGGCGCCATGACGGGGCGTCCGCAACCATGGCGGGTGGACCCCTTGACGAATCCCTATCTCGGTCTTCCGGACCATGCCTTCTGGTCGCGCGCCGTCTCGCGCCCGGCGGCGCGGGATGCGGTCGATCCGCTGGCCGGCACCCCCTTCACCATCGGCCCGCGCGACGCCGTGGCCACGGCGGGAAGCTGCTTCGCCCAGCACATCGCGCGGCATCTGGTGGCGCAGGGCTTCAGCTATCTCCGGGCGGAGAGCGGCGGCGACCCGGAGGCCGACCCGCATGGCTACGACCTGTTCTCCGCCCGCTACGGCAACATCTACACCTGCCGGCAGCTGCTGCAGACCTTCAACCGCGCCTACGGCCTGTTCGAGCCGCAGGACGATGTCTGGCAGCGGCCGGACGGGCGCTATGTCGACGCCTTCCGCCCGCGCATCCTGGAGACGGGGCATGACAGCTCGAAGGCGGTGCGGCGGGCGCGGGAGCCGCATCTGCAGGCGATCCGCCGCGCCTTCGAGGAATGCGACGTCTTCGTCTTCACCCTGGGGCTGACGGAGGGCTGGGTCAGCCGGCTGGACGGCGCGGCCTATCCGCTGGCGCCCGGCGTGGTCGGCGCGGGCCGGCCGGCGGAGGACTACGCCTTCCACAACTTCACCGCCGCCGAGACGCGCGCCGACCTCGCCACCTTCCTGGCCCGCCTGCGGGCGGTGAACCCCCGGGTGCGGGTGATCCTGACGGTCTCGCCCGTCTCGCTGATCGCCACCTACACGGCGCAGCACGTGCTGCCGGCCACGGTCTACAGCAAGTCCGTGCTGCGGGTGGCCGCGCAGGAGGTGGCCGACGGCCTGCCGGGCGTCCTCTACTTCCCCTCCTTCGAGATCATCACCGGCCCGCAATCCCGTGGCCGGTACTACGAGGAGGATCTGCGCTCCGTGACGCCGGAGGGCGTGGCGGCGGTGATGGACGTGTTCAGCCGGCACCTGCTGCGCTTGGCGGAGGAGGAGGATGGCGAGGCCGCGGCGGCCGAGCCCTTTCCGCTGCCGGAGGAGCCCCCCGCCGGGCCGCCGCCGTCCGATATCGGGGCTGGCACGGTGCCGCCCTCCCTGCGGCAGGACTATGCCGCCGAATACGCGCAGAACCTCGACATCATCTGCGACGAGGAGGAGATCGAGCGCAGCCTGCGCTGAGGCGCCGCCGGTTTCCTATGTTTTCCCGCCCGGCCGAAGGCGCCGGGCGATGCGCCACGGGTCCTGAAGAGGTGTCAGACGTCGAGATGAAAATTCTGCTCATCGGCAATTGCCAGACGGGCTCCTTCCGGGACGCGCTCCAGATCTGGCTGCCGGGGGCGCGGATCGACCACTTCCCGACCACGCGCCCGGATACCGCCCGCCAGGCGGAGGAGATCGCCGCCGCCATTCCCGGCTACGACCATGCCTTCGTCCAGCCGATCGGCGGCGCCCGCTTCGGCCCGCTGCGCCGCCAGGCGCTGGCGCAGGCGGCGCACGCCAACCTGCACTTCATCCCCGGCGTGACCTTCGGCGGCTACCATCCGGACTGCGTCTCCCTCGGCGATACCGCGGGGAACATCCAGGGGCCGATGGGCACCGGCAATTCCGCCCTGATCGCCGCCGCCTTCGTGGCCGGCCTGCCGCCCGAGCGCACGGCCCGCATGTTCAACAGCTTCGTCTATGCCCGGCTCGGCTATTTCGACGAGTTCGCGCTGGCGAGCCAGGCCTTCACCGCCCACATGGCGGGCTTCGGCCTCGACGGCGCCGCCCTGCTGCAGGGCTGGCGGGGCCGCGCCTTCATGCACACCGTGATCCACCCCAAGCCCTACGTCATCTCGGACATCGCCCATGCGGTGCTGCGGCGGCTCGGCCTGGTGGAGGAGCACACCGGCGAACTGGGCGATGCGCTGGGCGACCGGCTGCTCAACCATCCGGTCTGGCCGGTCTACCCCGAGATCGGCCGGCGCCTGGGCCTCCGGGGGCACCTGCATTTCCGCGGCTCGATCACGGGCAAGGGGGACCGGGAGCTCAACGTGATGGACCTCCCGGCCTATATCGCGCGCAGCTTCGAGCATTACGCCACCATGTCGGAGCGGGTGGCGCAGGCGGTGGCCGGCCACCGCCGCGCCGCCGCCGCGCTGGCGCTGCTGCGCGCCGAGCTGAACCTGGCGGAGGCCGCCATCGGCGCCGCCTGAGCGCGGCGCCGCGGCACGCTCAGAACATGGCGGTGGGCGCCACGGTGGAGCCGGTGCCGCCGCTGATCTTCAGCGGCTGCAGCATGAAGGCGAACTCCGACTGGCCGCGCCGCGCCAGCTCGTCCAGCTTCATGTTCTCCAGCAGGTGCACGCCATGCACCACCAGCGCCAGCTGATGCACCGGCAGGCTGGCATCCGGCATGGTCTTGGAGGGCGCGCATTCCACCGGCCAGTTGTCGGAGCCCATCAGCATCGGGTTGCGCTGCAGGATCCACTGCGCCGCCGCCACGCCGATGCCGGGGCAGCCGGCGACGTAGCGCGCATTCTCGCGGCCCCAGAGCAGGCCCCAGCCGGTGTGGATGATGACGGCGTCGCCCTCCTCCAGCGCCACGCCCTGCCGTTGCAGCGCCTGCTCCAGGTCGGCCACGGTGATCTCGTAGTCGTCGGGTAGGGTCTGCACCCCCTTCAGCCCGGCCACGTCGATCAGCACGCCGCGGGTGAAGATGGTGCCGACCCGGTCCACCCCCATCTCGCGGAAGCCGTCGCGGCCGGCGATGTCCTCGTACTTGACGCAGTTGTACACCTCGTCGCCGATGGTCTGGTGCGGGAAGGCGTCGAGCTGCGTGCCGACCTGGCCGATCTCGGAGACCACCAGCTCCTCGTTGCTGCCGCGCCGGTTGGCCTGGGGGTTCATGAAGGTGCGCTTCAGGTGCACGTCGAAGCGGCGGGTGCCGAAGAAGGGCATGGTCTGCGCCAGGGTGTGGCCCAGCTCCACCATGGTGCCGTTGCGCACCAGCCCGGCGGCGCGCTTGGCGCGCTCCGGCGTCATCAGGTTCATGCTGCCGCGCCGGTCCTGCGGGCCCCAGCGGGAGGGGCAGCGCTCACCCGAGGCCGGCGGGCTCCAGCGCGGGGACGAGGTGGACTGGGCCTGGGCCGGCGTGGCGCGCAGCCCGAGATGCGCGCCGCCACAGCCGAGGCAGGCCGCGCCGAGCAGGAACCGGCGGGAGAGGGATTTCACGGCATATCCTCCACAGGGCTTGCTTCATGGGCGGCCTCTTGCGGGCCGCGCCTTCAGCCTGCGGGCGTGGCGGGAGGATGGCCAGAGCCAAGCCGGGGCGGCCGGGCCCGCTCAAGATTTTGTGACGAGTCCGAACCGAAAAGGCTCAGCGGCGCGTGCTCCGGTAGAGCGTGCCGTTCCAGGCGGCGCGCCGCCAGGGGCCGTTGACGAAGCGCATCTCCAGATCCTGCCAGCCCTGGCTGCGCTCGCCGGCCAGCCGCACCCGGTCGGCGAAGAAGGTGCCGATCTCGACATGGCGGCCATCGGGCTGGCGCTGCAGCACCAGCATCGGGCAATCCGCCCGGCCAAGCGGCGCGCAGCCGCGCGGGGTGGAGAGGCGGGCCAGGATCTCCGGCTCGCCATCGCCGTTCAGGTCGAGGCGCAGAGTCTCGACCTCCACTGGCAGGCCGTTGGCCCGGACACGGACCAGCAGGGGGCCGCGCGCCTGCTCCACCGCCGACAGCGCCGCCGGGTCGGCCGCCGCGAAGCGGGGCATGGGCGCCTCGGCCCGGGCCGGGCCGGCCGCCGTGAACCCCTCCAGCGCCGGGCCGAGCCCGGTGCCCAGCACCGCGCCCAGCGCCAGCATCCCCAGGCCCCGCATCATCCATCCGCCGCGCATCGCTCCGCCCTCCTGGCCCGGCATCGTCCGCCCGTCCGGCAGGATGGCGCGGCAATGCTTGCGGCGCGGTGAAAGCGGCGCCGCGCGCGCTCAGCCCGCGCGGTGGAACAGCGGCATCAGGTTGTTGGCCGGCATCTCCTCCACCGGGCCGGGGCGGAAGCCGGCGGCGACGGCCGCGGCGGTCACCGCCTCCAGGTCGCGCACGCCCCATTCCGGGTCGCGCTGGCGCAGGCTCTCGTCGAAGGCGGCGTTGCCGGGGGCGGTGTGGGCGCCGCCCCGCCGGTAGGGGCCATAGAGCAGCAGCGGCGCCCCGGGCGGCAGGCAGCGCGCGGCGCCCGCCATCAGCGCCGGCGTCGCCGCCCAGGGGGCGATGTGGATCATGTTGACGCAGAGCACGGCATCCGCCCGCGTCACCGGCCAGTCCGGCGCCCGCACGTCGAGCGCCAGGGGCGAGCGGAGGTTGGGCAGGCCCGTCTCCGCCAGCCGGGCGGCGAGGCTGGCGCGTGCCTCCGGCGTCGGGTCGGTGGGCTGCACCGTCCAGCCGGGCAGATGGGCGGCGAAGTGCACCGCGTGCTCGCCGCCGCCGCTGGCGATCTCCAGCAGCAGCCCGGCGGGCGGCAGGTGGCGGCGCAGCACCGCCAGGATGGGGTCGCGGTTGCGCAGCGCGGCGGGGGAGGAGATGCGGGGGTCTTCGCTCATCCCCCTCACCTTCCCCGCCCGGGCGGCGCCGTCAAGCGGCGCGGCTCAGCCGCGGCCGAGCAGCGCCGCGCCCATGCGGCGCAGGCCGAGCACCTGCTGGCGCCACCAGCCGCCGGTGGCCAGCGCCTCCGGCAGCGAGGATTCGCCGGTGGGGCGGAAGATGTCGCGGCGGAAATCGGCGGTGCCGAACATCCAGTCCCACACCGGCAGCAGCACGCCGTAGTTGCGGCCTTCCTCGCCCGGCGCCAGCTCGCTGTGGTGCAGCCGGTGGAAGCGCGGCGAGACCAGCAGCCGCTCCCCCACCCGGCCGAAGGAGAGGCGCACATTGGCGTGGCTCAGCGCCTCCGCCAGCCGCAGCACCAGCACCACGATGGGGAAGTGCCCCGGCGGCACGCCGATCAGCAGCGCGATGCCGCCGAACCAGACGGCGCCGATGACGTCGTCCAGGATGTGGTTGCGGTCATCCGTCCAGAAGGTCATCTGGCGCTGGGCGTGGTGGATGGAATGCAGCGCCCACCACCAGCCGAAGGTGTGCTGGAAGCGGTGCCGCCAGTACTCGCCGAAATCCAGCACCACGATGTAGACGGCCAGCGCCAGCAGCGGCCAGTCCCGCAGGATCGGGAAGAGGGTCTCCAGCGTCGGCGGCACCCAGCCGCTGTCGGCCACCGAGGCCTCCCACCAGGCGCCGAGCGAGGCGAAGGCGATGAAGGCCAGCAGCGGCAGCAGCCCGAGCCGGGTGAGCACGGTGTAGAAGACATCCGTGCGGATGCTGCGCCCGTCGGTGCGCGGCTCCACCGGCTTCCACGCCTCCAGCGGCCGGCACACGGCGTAGATCACCAGCACCTGCACCACGCCGAACAGCGCGAAATTCATCCACTCGAAGGCGTCCTCGGCCCATTCCATCAGGCCGAGCGCGTAGAGCGCGGGCTGGACCAGCACCTCGAACAGCCAGCCCTGGCCCATGTTCCAGGCATCCTGCAGCGCGTCGATCATGCGCGCCCTCCTCTTTCCTCAGGCACCGCGTGTCGTCTCAGGCACCCGGCCTTCTCAAGCACCCGGTCTTCTCAAGCACCCGGTCTTCTCAAGCACCCGGTCTTCTCAAGCACCTTGGGCCGGCAGGGTGGCGAAGCAGAAGCCCTTCGCCAGCAGCCCGTCCAGCAAGGCGGGAAAAACCAGCCCGTAGGGCTCGCGCCGGCTGCGCACGCCCCAGTGCATCACCAGCACCTCGCCATCGCGGATGGCGCCCAGGGCGCGGGCGAGCAGCGCGGCGTTGGGGTGGGCGGCGCTGTCCAGCTCGTCGCCCAGGAAGCCGTTCGCGGTCCAGCCCTGGTGGCGCAGGCCGCAGGCGGCGGCCAGTCGCAGCGCGTTGGGGCTGGTGCGGCCGCCCGGCGCGCGCCACAGCGGCAGGATGCGGGCCTCCGGCGCCATGGCGCGCAGCGCATCGACCGGCCGCGCCAGCTCGGCGCAGAGGCCGGCGCCATCCAGCACCACCGCCCCCTCCCCCCGGCGGGAGGCGTAGCGCACCCGCCCCGGCCCGGGATCGGCGCCGAAATACCAGTGGCGGAAGGTGTGGCTGGCGAAGGCGTGGCTCTCCGCCGCGCGGGCGCGCCAGAACGGCGCCCAGCCCTCGCCCAGGGTGCGGCCGCCGCGGTAATCCGGCTCGTCGGCGACGAAGAGGGTGGCGCGCACGTCCCGCGCGCGCATGGCGGCGGCGATGTCCTCCGCCTCCCGGCCCCAGCCCGTGTCGATGGTGAGGTAGAGCGTGCCGGCGCGGCATTGCGCCAGGGCCGGCCTGGAGAGGGCCTGGCTGGCGGCCGGCTGGGCGGCCAGCCCGCCCAGCGCCACGCACAGCAGGCCCCGGCGGGAGGATGGCAACCGCATGGCGCTCAACGGGCCGGGGCGGCCGGCGCCCCGGCGGCGGGCGGCGCGGCCACTGCGGGCGCGGGCGGCGGAGCAGCCCCTGGGGCCACGCCAGCGGCCATTCCCGGAGCCATGACGGGGGCCATCTTGGCGGCGGCGGGCGGCGGGGGGGGCGCGGCGGGTGCCGGCGCCGGGCTGGCCGTGGCGCCCGGCGTGGCGGCGGCGGTGGTCCCTGCGGCGGCCTCCGGCGCGGCGCTGGCCACGGCCGCGTAGAGGATGCCGTGCGGCGAGCGGCCGACGCGCTGCGTCTCCAGCTTGCCGGTCTCGACATCCAGCACGCCGATGCGGCCCTGCCAGCGCAGCGTCACCCAGAGCCGGCCCTGCGGGTCGATGCTGATGCAGTCCGGCCCGCCCGGCACCTTCAGGCTGCGCACCACCTCGAGGCTGGCCGGGTCGAGCAGGGTGATACGGCTGTCCACCCGGCTGGTGACGTAGATCGTGCTGCCGTCCGGCGAGGGAAACAGCGCGTGCGCGCCGCGCCCGACCGAGACGGTGCGCTCCACCGCCTGGGTGGCGGGGTCCAGCACCGCCACGTGGTCGCTGCCCATGATGCCGACCAGCAGCCTGTCCCGGTGCCAGATGATGCCGGCCGGCTCCGGCCCCACCGGCACGGTCCAGAGCGGCTCCAGCGTCTCCAGGCTGATGGCGGCGACGGTGCCGCTGCCCTGGAGGGTGACATAGACCACGCGATTGTCCGGGCTGTAGGCGAGGTGGCTCGGCATGTCCGGCATGCCAAGCCGCTTGGCCAGGGTCAGCGCCGCGCCGTCCCAGCGGTAGATGTCCACCTGGTCCCGCCGCAGGCTGGTGATGACCAGGAAGCGGCCATCCGGGCTGAAGCCCAGGTGGTAGGGGTTGGAGAGCGCCTCGCGCCGGATCAGCTCGCCCGTGGCGGGGTTGATCATCAGCATCTCGTTGGCGCCGGAATCGCCCACCATCAGAGTGCTGCCATCCGGCGTCAGGGCCAGGTGGTGCACCTCGCGCAGCACGGGGATGCGGCGCACCTCCGCCCGCGTCTCGGCATCCAGCACCTGGATGGTGGCGTCGCCCGAGTTCAGCACATAGACCAGCCCGGCGGCGCGCGGCGCGGCGGGCGCGCCCAGCAGCAGCGCCAGGGCCGGCAGGGCCGCCAGCCAGGGGTGGGTCAGGCGCAGTCGGGGCATCCGCATCAGGCGAGGCTTTCGGGAAACGGCGGGCCGGGAGGACCAGGAGGAAGCACAGGAGAGGCGCGGCGGCCAGGATAGCAGCTTCGCCCCCCGGCCTGCCAGCAAGGCCATTCGCCCCCCCCCGCATGGTGGCCGCGCTCAGCCGCGGCCGAGGCGGCGCGGCTCCACCGGCTCCGGCGGCGCCGCCGCCACGGCGAAGCGCCCGGCATTGGCCGAGGCGGCGTGGTGCGCCGCCACCTCCCCCACCGTCGCCACCCAGGCCTCCGGCTCGGCGGTGACGCGCGCCAGCAGCCGCTCCAGCAGCACCAGCTGCTGCGCCCGGCCGGAGATCCAGTCATGCACCGTCACGGTCATCATCTGGCCCAGCCGGTGCAGCGCCGCCCATTCGTCCAGCCAGCCCTCCAGCACCGGGCCGGGCGCCATGGGCGGCCCGCGATCGGTCGGCAGGGCGGAGAACTTGAAGTGCACCGCGTCGTCGATCGCCCACTGCACCGGCACCTCCACCACGCCCTCCATCTCGTAGGGGTGGTCGGCGCCCATCAGCGAGCTGTCATAGAGGCCGTGGCGGCGCAGTTCGGCCAGCATGTGCGGCGTCATCTCCCAGGCGGGGGAGCGGAAGCCGCGCGGCGCGGCGCCCGTCTGCCGGCGGAACAGCTCGAGCGAAGCCTCCAGCGCCGCGGTGAACTCGGCATCGCTGCTCTGCGCCACGATCTCGTGGAACCAGCCATGCAGCCCCACCTCGTGCCCGCGCTCCAGGAAGGCGGGCAGCAGGTGCAGGTTGGCCTCGGCCACCACGCCGGGGACGAAGAAGCTGCCCTTCACCCCGAAGCGGTCCAGCAGGTCGAGCAGGCGCCAGATGCCCTGCCGCAGGCCGAAGCGGCGCTGCTCCAGCTGGCCCAGCATGCGGGCATCCTCCGGCCGGCGCTGCGCCCAGAGATAGGGCGCGTCCGCATCGACATCGACGCTGAGGCAGAAGGCACTGCGCTTCCCCTCCGGCCACTGGTAGGCCGGCCAGGGGCCCCGCTCCGCCCCGCTCACAGCGCCGACTTCTTGTCCTGGTGCACGGCGAGCGAACCGATGGAGTTGCCGCCATCCACCGTCATGGTGCCGCCTGTCATGTAGGCGGAGGCGCTGCTGGCCAGGTAGACCAGCGCGTTGCCGACATCCTCGGGCGAGCTGCCGCGGCCGAGCGGAATGGCCGCCACGGTGGCCTCCACATGCGCCGCCGTCAGCGGGCTGGCGGTGCTGCCGGGGGCAAAGCCGGGCTCCAGCGCGTTCACGCGGATGCCGTATTCCGCCAGCTCGATGGCGAAGCCCTTGGTCAGCCGGTCCAGCGCCGTCTTGGAGACGCAGTAGGGCACCACCGAGCGGCGCATCTTGCGCGAGGCGCCGGAGGAGATGTTGATGATGCTGCCCTTCACCCCCTGCCCCACCATCTGCCGCGCCAGGGCGCGGGTCAGCACGAAGGGCGCGCGCAGGTTGACATCCATGATGCGGTCCCACTCCGCCGCGTCGATGTCGAGCAGGAAGCCGCTGGGATAGACGCCGGCATTGTTCACCAGCACCTCGGCCGCGCCCCAGCGCGCGCCGATCTCGGCGGCCAGCGCCTCGATGGCGGCGGCGTCGGTCAGGTCCACGGCGCGGGCGAAGCCGCCCTCGCCCAGCGGGGTGGCCTCCGCCAGCGCCTCCAGCCCGGCGGCGTCGGCGTCCGTCAGGCAGAGCCGCGCGCCGGCGCGGGCGAAGGTGTCCACGATCCAGCGGCCCACCACGCCGCAGGCACCCGTCACCACCACCCGCCGGCCGGCCAGTTCCTGCGTGAAATCCATGGAGGTCGCTCCTCTTGCTGGCGAAGGCTCCGGGGCTATCCGAGCGAGAGAGAAGTGAAAAGGGCGGGGGAAGGAATTCCCCCGCGCCCCCATCTTTTTTCTGTCAGGTGCGGCGGGGCCAGTCGCCGGATTCGAAGCGGGCCGCGTCCATGGTGGGCAGGTCGAAATGGTCGCGCGTGCGGGCATAGGCGTGGCCGCCCATGCGGCCCACCGCGTCCAGCCCCGCCGGGTCCACATGCAGGCTGTCGTTGACGATGCCGGCGTGCAGATGGGCGTGCACCACCTCGCCCAGCACGATCTCGCGCGAGGCGCCGATCTCCAGGAAGGAGTGCAGCCGGCATTCCAGCGCCGCCGGCGCGGCGGCGATGCGCGGGCTGGCCACCGCCGTGCCGGGCAGCAGCGCCAGGCCCGCGCGCTCCAGCTCGTCCACCCCCGGGGGGAAGGGCACGGCGCAGACATTCATCGCCTCCAGCAGCGCGTCCGAGACGATGTGGACGGTGAAGCAGCCCGTCTCGCGGATGTTGCGCCCCGTATCCTTGGGCGAGCCGTCGGCGCGGAACTCGATGCCGAGCGCCACGATCGCCGGGTCGGCCGAGAGGCAGTTGAAGAAGCTGTAGGGCGCGGCATTCGGCCGGCCGGCGCCATCCACCGTCACCACCCAGGCGATCGGGCGCGGCACCACGGTGCCGATCAGCAGCTTGTAGCGCTCGCGGGGGGTGAGGCTGGCGAAGTCGAAGTCTCGCGTCTCGGTCATGCGGCGGCCCTGGGCTGGGTGGGGAGGGTCGGGAGGGGATGGGCGGGCGCGCGGGCCGGGGCGGTTCCGCCCCCTCCTGGCAGGGCCTGCGGGAATCGCATACCGTGCCCGGGCCGGGCGCGCCAGGGCGTGGCCGCGGCCCCACCCCTGACGCCGTCCTGGCCCTGCCGGAGCCTGCCCGCCGCATGACCGCGCTGCCCGTCACCTCCCTCTACGCCGCCCTCTCCGGGCTGCTGCTGCTGGCGCTCTCCCTGCTGGTGATCCGCGCGCGGCTCGCGGCGCGCGTGGCGCTCGGGCTCGGCGAGGATGTCCGGCTGCTGCGGGCCAGCCGGGCGCAGGGCAACTTCACCGAATACGCGCCGCTGACCCTGCTGCTCCTGCTGCTGCTGGAGGCCGCCGGCAGCGGGCCCGCCCTGCTGCACCTGCTGGGCGGCCTGGCGCTGGCGGGCCGGGTCCTGCACGCCATCGGCATCTCGCGCGAGCCGGAGACGCTGATCCTGCGCCAGGCCGGCATGGCGCTGACCTTCGCGGTGCTGGGCCTGGCGGCGCCGCTGCTGCTCCTGCGGCTCGCCGCCGGCTAGCCGCGCCCCGCACTCCCCCTTCGTCCCCGCGCGGCGCCGCCGCCAGCCCCGGAAGGCCCCATGACCCAGGATCTGCTGATCACCGACATCCGCCCGATGGGCGGCGCCCCCGCCGCCCTGCTGATCCAGGGCGGCCGCATCGCCGGCCTCGGGCCGGAGGTGACGGCGCCGCCCGGCGTGCCGGTGGAGGCCGGCGGCGGCGCCCTGCTGATCCCCGGCCTGGTCGAGGCGCACACCCATCTCGACAAGTCGCTGCTCGGCATGGGCTGGCGGCCGCACCAGGCCGGCCCGGCGCTGATCGACAAGATCGACACGGAGCGGCGGCTGAAGCGCGAATGGGGCATCGACCCGGCGCGGCAATCGGCGCGGCAGGTGGTGCAGTCGCTGCGCCACGGCACCACCCATATCCGCAGCCATGTCGATATCGACACCGAGCTGGGGCTGGAGGGGCTGGAAGGCGTGCTGGCGACGCGCGACGCCTACCGGGAGGCGATGGACATCGAGACCGTCGCCTTCCCGCAATCCGGCCTGCTGGCGCGCCCGGGCACGCTGGCGCTGCTGGAGGCCGGGATGCGCATGGGCGCCGACGTGGTGGGCGGCCTCGACCCCTGCGCCATCGACCGCGACCCGAAGGGGCATCTCGACGCGGTGTTCGGCCTGGCCGAGCGCTTCGGCAAGCCGGTGGACATCCACCTGCACGAGCCCGGCCTGCTCGGCGCCTTCAGCCTGGAGCTGATCTTCGAGCGCACCCTGGCGCTGGGCATGCAGGGGCAGGTGGTGGTCAGCCACGCCTTCTGCCTGGGTGATGCCGACACCGCCATGGTGGACGGGCTGCTGGACCAGATCGCGGCGCTCGACATCGGCATCATGACCACGGGCTCCGCCAGCCGCCCCGTGCCGCCCGTGGCGCGGCTGCGCGCGCGCGGCATCCGCGTCTGCTCGGGCTCCGACGGCATCCGCGACACCTGGGGCCCCTACGGCAATGCCGACATGCTGGAGCGCGCCATGCTGCTCGGCCTCCGCAACAATTTCCGGCGCGACGACGAGGTGGAGATGGCGCTCTCCGTCTGCACCGAGGGCGGCGCGGCGGTGATGCGCCTGCCGCATTACGGCCTGCGCGTCGGCGATTCCGGCGACGTGGTGCTGGTGGAGGCGGAGACGCTGGCCGAGGCGGTGGTGGCCCACCCGCCGCGCCGGCTGGTGGTCAAGCGGGGCCGGGTGGTGGCGCGCGGCGGCGTGGCGCTGGTGCAGGCACCCTGACGCACCGGCCCGCCCCTGGTCAGGCCGCGCGCCGCCCCCAGATGCGGCGGAGAGGCAGGGCAAGGGAACAGGGCCATGGATCGTCCGCAGCGCGTCGAGCCGGGGCCAGGGCAGGAATCGGTGTGGGACTATCCGCGTCCGCCCCGGCTGGAGCCGGTGCCGGAGCGGCTGCGCGTGGTCTTCGCCGGGCAGGTGGTCGCCGAGACCACCGCCGGGTGGCGCGTGCTGGAGACCAGCCACCCGCCCGTCTACTACTTCCCGCCGGCCGACATCCGCCCCGGCGTGCTGCAGCCCGCCCCCGGCCAGTCCTGGTGCGAGTGGAAGGGCCGCGCCGCCTACTGGTCGCTGGCGCTGGACGGGCGCACCGCGCCCGAGGCGGCCTGGAGCTACCCGGAACCGGTGCCCGCCTTCCGGCCCATCGCCGGCCACCTCGCCTTCTATGCCGGCCGCGTCGACTCCTGCTGGGTGGGGGAGGAGCAGGCGCGGCCACAGCCCGGCGGCTTCTATGGCGGCTGGGTGACCAGCCGTGTCACCGGCCCCTTCAAGGGCGAGCCGGGCACGCGCGGATGGTGAGCCGCCGCGCCCTGCTGGCCGGCCTCGCCTTCTCCGCCACGGCCCGCGCCGAGGCGCCCGGCCTCTGGGCGGCGCTGCGCGCGGGCGGCCATGTGGCGCTGATGCGCCACGCCACGGCCCCTGGCGTGGGCGACCCGCCCGGCTTCCGGCTGGAGGCGTGCGCCACGCAGCGCAACCTCTCCGAGGCGGGGCGGGAGGAGGCGCGGCGGATCGGCGCGGCCTTCCGCGCGCAGGGCCTCGGCGCGCTGCCGGTCTGGTCCAGCCAGTGGTGCCGCTGCCTGGAGACGGCCCGCCTGCTCGGCCTCGGCCCGGTGGAGGCGCTGCCGGCGCTGAATTCCTTCTTCCGGGACAGCGCGGCGCAGCCGGAATCCACCGCCGCGCTGCGCCGCTGGATCGCCGCCCGGGCGCCGCGCGGCGCCGCCCTGCTGGTGACGCACCAGGTGAACATCACCGCCCTGACAGGCCTCTTCCCCGCCTCCGGCGAGGTGGCGGTGCTGCGCGCCGACAGCAGCCCGCTCGGCCGCTGGCGCCTGCCCGGCTGAGCCACGCCCCTCCCGCCCCGGCTCGACGGCCGCGCCGGAAGCCGACATGGTGGCCGCCGGAGCACCCGGGAGGACACCACACCGCATGACGACGCAGGGCGCGATCCTGGCGCTGGACCAGGGCACCACCTCGACCCGCGCCATCCTGTTCCGCCCGCCGGCGCTGGAGCCGCTGGCCGTGGCGCAGGAGGAGTTCCCGCAGCACTACCCCGCCCCCGGCTGGGTGGAGCACGACGCGGAGGACCTCTGGCGCACCGCCCTCTCGACCCTGCGCGGCGCGCTGGCGAAGGCCGGGCTGGCGGCGGGCGCCGTCGCCGCCCTCGGCATCGCCAACCAGCGCGAGACGGTGGTGATCTGGGACCGCGCCACGGGCCGCCCCATCCACAACGCCATCGTCTGGCAGGACCGGCGCACGGCGCGGGCCTGCGCCGAACTTCGCCGCGGGGGCCATGCCGGGGCGGTGGCTGCCAGCACCGGCCTGCTGATCGACCCCTATTTCTCCGCCACCAAGATCGCCTGGCTGCTCGACCATGTGGAGGGCGCCCGCGCCGCCGCCGAGGCCAGGCGGCTGGCCTTCGGCACGGTGGACAGCTTCCTGCTCTGGCGCCTCACCGGCGGAAGGGTGCACGCCACGGACGCCACCAACGCCGCCCGCACCCTGCTCTACGACATCCATGCCGGGCGCTGGGACCCGGCGATGCTGGACCTGTTCCGCGTGCCCGCCGCCCTGCTGCCCGAGGTGCGGGACTGCGCCACGGAATTCGGCCACACCGAGCCGGGGCTGCTCGGCGCCGCCATCCCCATCCGCGGCATCGCCGGAGACCAGCAGGCGGCCACCATCGGCCAGGCCTGCTTCACGCCGGGCATGGTGAAATCCACCTACGGCACCGGCTGCTTCGCGCTGCTCAACACGGGGGCCGAGCCGGTGCGCTCCGGCCACCGGCTGCTCACCACCATCGCCTACCAGTTCCACGGGCGGCGGGCCTATGCGCTGGAGGGGGCGATCTTCGTCGCCGGCGCGGCGGTGCAATGGCTGCGCGACGGGCTGGGGCTGATCCGCGCCGCCGCCGAGAGCGGGGAGCTGGCGGCGCGCTCGGAGGCCGCGCGGCGGCTCTACATGGTGCCCGCCTTCGTCGGCCTCGGCGCGCCGCACTGGGATGCGGAGGCGCGCGGCGCCGTCTTCGGCCTCACCCGCGATTCCGGCCCGGCCGATTTCGCCCGCGCCGCACTGGAGAGCATCGGCTACCAGACGCGCGACCTGATCGAGGCGATGCACGCCGACTGGGCCGCGAGCCAGACGGCGGCGGGCGAGATCCCGGTGCTGCGCGTCGATGGCGGCCTCGCCGCCTCGGACTGGACGATGCAGTTCCTGGCCGACCTGCTCGACGCACCGGTGGACCGCCCCGCGGTGCAGGAGACCACGGCGCTGGGCGCGGCCTATCTGGCCGGGCTGCAATCCGGCCTCTGCCCGGAGCCGGAGGGGTTCGCGGCGGGGTGGCGGCTGGAGCGGCGCTTCACGCCCGACATGCCGGCCCGGGCGCGCGAGGCCGCCTATGCCGGCTGGCGCGACGCGGTGCGGCGGACGCTCTCCAGCCCGCGCCAGGCGTGACGGCCGGCGCGGCGGTGGCCCCAGGCTCCAGGCCCACGCCCCGGGCCGCGGCCGCTGCCCTGTTGCCCCGCCGCGTGCAGGCCGCGTAAGGACGGGCGACCATGCGCCACTTCCCCATCTTCCTGGACCTCCAGGGCCGCGACGTGCTGCTGCTGGGCGCCGGCGAGGCGCTGGAGGCCAAGGCCGCGCTGCTCGCCGCCGCCGGTGCCCGCCCGCGCCACGCCGCGCGCTTCTCGCCCGCGCTGCTGGAAGGCATCGCGCTGGCCTGCGCCGCCGGCGCGCCGGAAGAGGATCTGCACGCCCTGGCGGAAGCCTGCCGCGCCCGCGGCATCCCGGTGAACGTGGTGGACCGGCCCGAGCTGTGCGGCTTCATCACCCCCGCCATCGTGGACCGTGACCCCATCACCATCGCCATCGGCTCGGGCGGCGCGGCGCCAGCGCTGGCGCGCATGGTGCGGCAGCGGATCGAGACGGTGCTGGCGCCGGGCCTCGGGCGGGTGGCGGCGCTGGCGCGGCGCTTCCAGCGCGCCGTGCGCGCCCGCCTGCCCGACCTCGCCGCGCGCCGCCGCTTCCTCGACGCCGCGCTGACCGGCCCCGCCGCGCAACTGGCCGCGGCCGGGCGCGTGGCCGAGGTGCGCGCCGCCTTCGCCGCCGCGCTGGATGCGGCCTAGGCGGCGCCGGCGCGCAGCGTGCCTCTGGTCGGCGCCGGGCCGGGCGCCGCCGACCTCCTCACCCTGCGCGCGCTGCGCCTGCTGGGCGAGGCCGATGTCATCGTGCATGACCGCCTGGTGCCGGCGGAGGTGCTGGAGATGGCGCGGCGCGACGCGCGGCGCATCTATGTCGGCAAGGTGCGGTCGCATCACTGCGTGCCGCAGGCGGAGATCAACGCGCTGCTGGTCCGCCTGGCGCGGGAGGGCATGAAGGTCGTGCGGCTGAAGGGCGGCGACCCCTTCATCTTCGGCCGCGGCGGCGAGGAGAAGGAGGCGGTGGAGGCCGCCGGCCTTGTCTGCGAAGTGGTGCCCGGCATCACCGCGGCGCTGGCCTGCGCCGCGCAGGCGGGCATTCCCCTCACCCACCGCGACGCCGCCCGCAGCCTCACCCTCGTCACCGGCCACACGCGGGAGGGCCGGCTGGATGTGAACTTTGCCAGCCTGGCTCAGCCGGGGCAGACGGTCGCGGTCTATATGGGCGTCACCACCCTGCCGGCGCTGTTCGCGGGCATCGTGGCGGCGGGGGGCGACCCTTCGCAGCCGGCGGCCTTCATCGAGCGCGGCGGCACGTCGCGGCAGCGCGTGCTGCGCGGCAGCTTCGCCGAGGTGGCGCGGCAGGCCCAGGGCTGGGTGGAGGACGGCCCCGCCCTGCTGCTGCTGGGCGAGGCCTGCGCGCGCGGCGGCCTGCCGCTGGCCGCCGCCGCCGAGGAGCAGGCAAGCACCGCACCTTGACCGCTCACGCAACCGGGCCCATGGCCGCGCGTTGCCAATGGCCGGTGCGCCGCCGGCGGAACAAGGATGAACGACAATGCGGCTGGATGGTCCGGAAAGCCGGAATATCGAGGATCGGCGGGGCCAGGGTGGCAGCCGGGGCGGCGGCCGGGGCCTCGCCGTGGGCGGCGGGCTGGGCGGCGTGGTGCTGGTGGTGATCTGCCTGGCGCTGGGCATCGACCCTTCCGTGCTGTTCATGGATGAGGGCGGCGTGCCCACGCAGCAGACCCAGCAGACCCAGCAGGCCCGCCCCGGTCCGGGCGGCGAGGCCACCGCCGGCGGCGATGCGGAACGCCGCTTCGTCGCCCAGGTGCTGGGCGACACGGAGCTGGTCTGGAAGGCGCAGTTCCGCCAGCTCGGCCGGCCCTACCAGGACCCGGTGCTGGTGCTGTTCAACGGCGCCGTGCAGTCCGGCTGCGGCGCGGCGCAGTCCCAGGTCGGCCCGTTCTACTGCCCGAACGACCAGCGCATCTACATCGACCTCGGCTTCATGGCACAGCTGCAGCGCCAGCTCGGCGCCAATGGCGATTTCGCCGCCGCCTACATCGTGGCGCACGAGGTGGGGCACCATGTGCAGCAGCAGCTCGGCATCCTCGACCTGACGCGCTCCCTGCAGCAGCAGGCGGGCGAGCTGACGGAGGCCAACGCCATCCAGGTGCGGGTGGAGCTGCAGGCCGATTGCTTCGCCGGGCTCTGGGCCAGGCAGGCCGACCAGGCGCGCGCCATCCTGGAGAAGGGCGACGTGGAGGAAGGGCTGAACGCCGCCGCCGCTGTGGGCGACGACCGCCTGCAACGCCGCGCGCAGGGCCAGGTGCAGCCCGAGAGCTTCACCCATGGCTCCTCGCAGGACCGGGTGCGCTGGTTCCGCACCGGGCTGGAGCGCGGCGAGCTGGCCGCCTGCGACACCTTCGCGGGCCTGCGCTGACACCACCGGCCTTGACGCCTGCCGGCGCGTGGTGGCCCATGCTGCCACCACACGCCGGATGCCGACTCTCCCCATGACCCTACCGCCGCCCCTGGCCCTGACGATGGGCGAACCCGCCGGGATCGGCGGCGAGATCGCGGCGCGCGCCTGGGCGGCGCTGCGGGAGAGCGGCCCGGCCTTCCTGTTCCTGGGCGACGCGGCGCTGCTGCCCGGCATCCCCACCCGCACGGTGACGGAGCCGGCGGAGGCTCCTGGCCTGTTCCGGGAGGCCCTGCCGGTGCTGCCGCTGCCGCTGGCCGCCCCCGTGCGGCCCGGCCAGCCGGATGCGCGCAACGCGCCCCCCGTCATCGCCGCCATCGAGCGGGCCGTGGCGCTGGCCCTCGAAGGGCGCGTGGGCGGGGTGGTGACCAACCCGATCCAGAAATCCGTGCTCACCGCCGCCGGCTTCCGCCACCCCGGCCACACCGAGTTCCTCGCCGCCCTGGCGCCGGGAGACGGCCCGCCGGTGATGCTGCTGACCGCCGCCGGGCTGCGTGCCGTGCCGGTCACCATCCACCAGTCGCTGCGCAGCGCCATCGAGAGCCTGACGGTGGAGAAGATCGTCGCCATCGGCCGCGCCACGGCGGCGGGGCTGCGCCAGGATTTCGGCATCGCCGCGCCGCGTCTGGCGCTGGCCGGGCTGAACCCCCATGCCGGCGAGGACGGCACCATGGGCACGGAGGACCGCGACATCGTCGCCCCCGCCGTGGCCGCGCTGCGCGCCGGGGGTATCGACGCGCGCGGCCCCTACCCGGCCGATACGCTGTTCACCCCTCAGGCCCGCGCCGGCTACGACGCGGCGCTCGGCATGTATCACGACCAGGCGCTGATCCCGGTGAAGACGCTCGACATGCATGGCGGGGTGAACGTCACCCTTGGCCTGTCGGTGGTCCGCACCAGCCCGGACCACGGCACGGCGCTCGACATCGCCGGCCAGGGCCGGGCCGACCCCGGCAGCCTGATCGCCGCGCTGCGGCTGGCCGCAGAGCTCGCCGCGCACCGCCAGAGGAGAGAGTGTCCGTGAAGCCGCTGCGCCTTTCGGTCAATGTCGACCACGTCGCCACGCTGCGCAACGCGCGGGGCGGCCGCTTCCCCTGCCCGGTGGAGGCGGCGCGCGCCTGCCTCGCCGCCGGGGCGGACGGCATCACCATCCATCTGCGCGAGGACCGGCGCCATATCCGCGACGAGGATGCCCGCCGCATGGCGGCCGAGCCGGGGCTGCGGCTGAACTTCGAGATGGCGGCCACCGAGGAGATGGTGGGCATCGCCCTCTCCCTCGCCCCCGCCGCCTGCTGCCTGGTGCCGGAGAAGCGTGCCGAGCTGACCACCGAGGGCGGGCTCGACGTGCTGCGCGCCGGCCCCTCCCTGGCCGAGGCGGTGCGCCGGCTCGCGGGCGCCGGCATCGAGGTCTCGCTCTTCGTGGAGCCCGACCCGGCGCAGATCGACGCGGTGGCCGCGCTCGGCGCGCAGGCGATCGAGCTGCACACCGGCACCTATGCCGACACCGCGCCCGAGGCACGTGGCCCGCTCCTCGCCCGGCTGCGCGCCGCCGCCGGGCACGCCGCCGGCCTCGGCCTCGCCTGCCATGCCGGGCATGGGCTGGACTATGAAAGCGTGGTCGGCATCGCCGCCATCCCGCAGGTGGAGGAGGTGAGCATCGGCCACTTCCTGATCGGCGCCGCGGTGTTCGAGGGGCTGCCGGGCGCCGTGGCGCGGATGCGCGCGGCGATCGCCGCCGGCCGCTCGGAAACCGGCCATTGAGGAAAGAAGCACCGGGGCAGGAACGCCCAGGTTGAAAATTGTCTCGCGGATTTATAGCATTCGGATGTCGAGACTGCGTGGCAAAGCGAGTACGATCACACTGACCGTGTCGCCGGGCAGAGGCTGAGCGGCACCAGACCTTCCAGAAAGGGGGCCGGGTGGAAGCACAGGGTAGCCGCCATGCAAGGCGGAGCGGGTGGGCGAATCGCCCGGCCCGGCTTTGCCGGAGATGCCCTTGCCCGATCCATCCTTAGGACCGGGCCGGGGGCGGCCAGCACCGGGCGCCGTCGGGCGCCGCCCCAGGCGCTCCCTCGCCTTCTATCTGTTCCTGCTGTGCTTCGTGCTGCTGGTGCCGGTCGTGCTGCTCTCCGGGTTGATGCTGCACGGCCTGTTCGAGGCCGAGCGGGAGCGCCTGTGGCGCGCCGCGCATGACCGCGCCCGGGCCATCACCATCGTGCTGGAGCGGGATCTGGCGAGCCGCATTGCCGCGCTGCAGGCGCTCGCCGCCTCGCCGGAACTGGACGAGGCCGTGCCGGAGCCATCCATGCTGGAGGGATTCGCCCGCCAGGCGCGCGCCATCGAGACCCTGCTGGACGGCAGCGTCACCCTGCTCGACCCGGCAGGCCACTTCGCCGACCCGCGCGGCACGGCCGCGGCGGGCGGGGACAGGCCGACACTGCCCGGCTTCCTGGAGGTGCGGGCCGATGAAGGCGCGCCGCTGCGGCTGGTCGTGCCGGTGTCGCGGGGGGGCCGGCTGCTTCGGGCGCTGAGCCTTGACATGAGCCCGGACTGGCTGCGCCGGCAGTTGCTGCAGGCCCGGCTGCCACCGGGCTGGATCGCCGTGGCGGTCGACAGGGACGGGCGGCTGATGGCGCGCACGGAACGGCAGGAGGAGTTCCAGGGCCAGCGGATCGACGCCGCGCTGGTGCTGGCGGATGAGCAGACCACCCTCTGGCAGACCCGCAGCCTGACCGGCGAGCGGGTGCTGGTGGGCTATGCCGTTTCCGAGCTGTTCGGCTGGCGGGTGGGCGTGCTGGCCCCGGTGCGGCTGGTGGAGGACGCCCTGTATCCCTCCAGGACCTTCATGGGTGCGGCCTTCCTGCTCCTGGCGCTGGTGGCGGTCCTGCTGGCGCTGCTCTTCGCCCGGCGGATCGCCCGGCCGGTGCGGGCCCTGGCGGAGGCGGCGAAGGCGCTGGGCCAGGGCCGCGCGGTGCGGCTGCCGAACCTGCCGGTGCGGGAGCTGAACGATGTGGGGGCCGCCCTGGCCGAGGCCAGCCAGGCGCTGCAACGCCGGACCGCCGCCCTGGCCGAGAGCGAGGCGCGGCTGGCGCGCGCCCTGAAGGCGGGCCGGATCGCCACATGGGAATGGGAGGCGGCGGGCGACACCCTCACCGGCTCCCCGGGGCGGGAGGCGCTCTATGGCCGCCCGCCCGGCAGCCTCGGGGACCACGCGGCCCTGCTGGCGGCAACCCATCCCGAGGATCGGCCCCGCCTGCGCGCGACCATCGCCGCCGCGCTGGCGCCGGATGGCCCCGACCTCTACGACGTGAAGTTCCGCATCCTCCGCCCGGAAGGCACGGTGCGCTGGCTGCGCAGCCAGGGCGCGGTGGTGGAGCGCGAGGCCGGCGGCCGCCCGGCCCGGCTCAGCGGCGTGGTGATGGACATCACCGCCGCGCAGAAGGCGATCGAGCGCGAGCAGGTGCTGGTGAGCGAGGTGGACCACCGCGCGCGCAACGTGCTGACCGTGGTGCAGTCGCTGCTGCGCATGAGCCGGGCCGACGACCCGGCCGACTTCGCCGAGGCGGTGCGCGGCCGGGTCGGTGCCCTGGCCAAGGCGCACACCCTGCTGGCGCGGGAGCGCTGGAGCGGCGGCGAGTGGCATGCCCTGCTGCACGAAACCCTAGCCGCCTACCAGGCGGGGAAGCGCGTCCTGCGGCAGGGGCCGCCGCTGACGCTCGCGGCGCACAGCGTGCAGCCCCTGGCGATGGTGCTGCACGAGCTGGCCAGCAATGCCGCCCGGCATGGCGCCCTCTCGCACGACGGCGGGCGGGTGGAACTGTCCTGGTTCGTGCGGGAGGGCCGGCTGACCCTGCTCTGGGCGGAGCATGGCGGCCCGGCCCTGGCCGGGCCGCCCCTGCCTGGCTTCGGGCTGCGGCTTGTGGAAAGCACCATCCGCCGGCAGTTGGGCGGCGGGGTCGAGCTGGGCACAGCCGGCAACGTCCTGACCTGCCGCATCAGCCTGCCGGCGGAGCGGGTGCTGCGCGACGACAGCATGCCGCCGACCGCCTTCAGCCCCAGCGAGGCGGCTATCGCCCGCTTCGGCTGAGGCGGCGCGCCTCGGCGGCGTTCACCGTGCCTTCGGGCAGGGTGCCGGCGGCGAGGGCGGCCACCTGCCGCACCGTGTCCATCGCCTGATGCTCGGTGGCCGCGCGCGTCAGGCCGCCGATATGCGGGGTGGCCACCACATCCGGCCGGTGGGCCAGGGCGGGGCTCGGCATCTGGTCCGGCGCGCGGCCGACATCGAGCGCGGCGCCGCCGAGCTGGCCGCGCTCCAGCGCCGCCGCCAGGGCGGCCTCGTCCACCAGCTCGCCGCGCGCCAGGTTGATGAAGAAGGCACCGCGCCGCATCCGCGCGAAGGCGGCCTCGTCCATCAGGTCGCGGGTCTCCGGCGTGGCGGGGGCGAGGCAGACGACGAAATCGGCCTCGGCCAGCAGCGCCGGCAGATCCAGGAAGGTCACATCCTCCGTGGCCGGCGGATGGGGGTCGTTGGCCAGCACCCGCATGCCGCAGGCCCGGGCCAGCGCCCCCAGCCGCTGCGCGATGCGGCCATAGCCCACCAGCCCCAGCGTGGCGCCGCGCAGCTGCGTGCCCATGGCCGGCACCATGGCCTGCCCGGCCCGCGCCGCCCGCACGGCGGTGGAGACGCCGCGCGCCAGGTCGATCATCAGCCCGAGGCCCAGCTCGGCCACGGAATCGGTGAAGCCCGGCGTGGCCCGCGTCACCAGCACCCCGGCCGCCGAGGCGGCGGCGACGTCGATGGTGCTGATGTCCACCGCGCAGCGCAGGAAGGCCACGAGGTCGGGCGCGGCGGCGAAGGTCTCGGCCAGGCCCGGCGTGGCGCGGTCGGCCACGATGGCGTGGCAGCCGGCCGCGGCCTCGGCCAGGGCGGCGCCCTGCAGCACGCGGCCGGTGGGGTTGCGCACCACCTCGGCGTGACGGGACAGCGCCGCCAGCGGGCGCTCGCCATAGTAGTTGGCGAAGGCCGTCTCGGTGTGGGTCAGGAAAACCTTCATCGGACGGCCCCCCCTCCGCTCAGCCCAGGGCGCCGGCGCGCGGATCGTGGCGCGCCACGCGGGCGAGCAGGTACTCCACCTCGGCCTTGGCCTTGGCGGTCAGGCTGGCGCCCGGCTTGCGCTGCGCGTCGGAGGCGATGATGCCGCGCCGCGCCATGACGTATTTGCGCACGGCCAGCCCAGTCGGGCCCTGCTGCTGCTCGTAGCGCAGCAGCGGCAGGTGGGCGTCGAACAGGTCGTGCGCCGCGTCCCGCTGGCCCTCGGCCTGCAGCCGCACCACGTCGCACAGCATGTCGGGGAAGGCGTAGCCGGTCATCGCGCCATCGGCGCCGCGCTCCACCTCGAAGTCGAGGAACAGCCCGCCATTGCCGCAGAGGATGGAGATGGGGCGCATCGAGCCATCCGCCTGGAAGCCGCGCAGGGCGGAGATCTTCTCCAGGCCCGGCCAGTCCTCGTGCTTCAGCATCACGCAGGCCGCGTTCTCCTGCACGATGCGGCGGATGACGGCGTTGGTCATCACCACGGAAAAGGTCTGCGGGAAGTCCTGGATGACGAAGGGCACGTCCTCGCCGATCGCCTCGGAGGCCTGGCGGTAGTAGGTGGTGATCTGGTCGTCCGTGCGCAGCGTGTTGGGCGGCGCGATCATCACGCCGGCGGCGCCGGCCTCCATCGCGTTGCGGGCCAGGGCGCGCATCGCCGCGAAGCCGGGGGCGGAGACGCCGACGATCACCGGCAGCCCCTCGGCGCGGCGGATGAAGCGGCGGGCGATCTCCAGCGCCTCGGCGCCGTCGAGCTTCGGCGCCTCGCCCATCACGCCCAGCACCGTCATGCCGGTGCTGCCGACCGAGCGGTAGAAATCCGTCATGCGGTCGATCGAGGCGTAGTCCACCTGGCCATCGGCATGGAACGGGGTGGGGGCGATCGGGTAGACACCCTTGGCGGTGTGATCGAGCGGCATGCGGGAATTCCCTCCGGTACGGTGCGGATTCCTTTACCCGAGAAGCACCGGCAGGCAAACCGCGCCCCGGCGCGCTACCCTTGCGGGCGCACGGCGCTGTGGCAGGGTGGGGGCATGGCCAGACGCAGCAAGGATGCGCTCGGGAAAGCCGCCCGTCACGCGGCGATTCTCGAGGCGCTCGCGACCGACCCCACCGTCCGCATCAGCACGCTGGCGGATGGCTTCAACGTCTCCGCCGAGACGGTGCGGCGCGATGTGGAGGAGCTTTCCGCCCGCGGCATGGTGCGCCGCACCTATGGCGGCGCCTCCGCCTCCCACCCCGCCGTGCAGCCGGGCCTCGGCGAGCGCGAGCGCGTGCTGGTGGCCGAGCGCTCGCGCATCGGGCGGGAGGCGGCGGCGCTGGTGGAGGAGGGCGCGGTGGTGATGCTGGATGCCGGCAGCACCACCACGCATTTCGCCCGCGCCCTCGCCGCGCGTGGCGTGCGCGCCACGCTGCTGACCAACAGCCTGGACGCGGCGCTGGCCGCCGGCACCTCCGAGGCGCTGCGCGTGCTGGTGGCGCCGGGGGAGCTGAGCGTGGTGGAGCGCGGCCTCTACGGCGCCGAGACCCATGCCTTCCTGCGGCGCTTCAACGTGGACATGGCGGTGATCGGCGCCTCCGGCCTCACCGAGGAAGGGCCGTGCGAGGCGGAGAGCCGCGCCGCCTGGGTCAAGCGCGCCATGCTGGAGCGGGCGGAGCGGCGGCTGCTGCTTGCGGACTCTTCCAAGTTCGGCCGCGCCTTCCTGGAGGTGCTGGCGCCGCTGGAAAGCCTGACCGACGTGGTCACCGAGGCCCCGCCCCCGGCGGCGCTGGAGGCGGCGCTGGGGAAATGTGGGACTCGCCTCACAATCGCCGCGGATTCCTGAAAAACCTGTTTGACCTGCCACATTGAAGCGTGGCAGTTGTGTCATATATATGACACAAGAATCCACCCCTCCCCGGCCGCTCAGCGACGCCCCCGCCACAGGGCTGGCGGGGCTGCGCTACGTGCTGACCGACATCGACGACACCCTGACCACCGATGGCCGCCTGCCGGCCGAGGCCTATTCGGCGTTGCAGGCGCTGGACGCCGCCGGCATCGCCGTCATCCCTGTCACCGGCCGCCCGGCCGGGTGGTGCGACGCCATCGCCCGGCACTGGCCGGTGGCCGCGGTGGTGGGGGAGAATGGCGCGCTGTGGTACGCGCTGGACCGCCAGGCGCGGCGGATGCTCCGCTGGCAGGCCCAGACCGAGGCGGAGCGCCTGGCCAACCGCGCGCGGCTGATGGCGCTGGCCGATGCGGCCATGGCCGCCGTGCCGGGCGCCGCCATCGCCGCCGACCAGCCCTTCCGCCTCTTCGATGTGGCGGTGGATTTCTGCGAGGATGCCGGGCCGCTCGACCTCGGCGCCGCGCGGCGCATCGCGCAGGTGTTCCTGGACGGCGGCGCCGAGGCCAAGGTCTCCTCCATCCACGTCAATGCCTGGATCGGCGGCTGGGACAAGCGCGCGGGCATCGAGGCGCTGTTCGCCGCCCGCTTCCGCCTCTTCGCCGCGCTGCGCGACAGCGTGGCCTTCGTGGGCGACAGCGGCAATGACGCGCCGCTCTTCGGCGCTGTGCCTTTCTCCGTGGGGGTGGCGAATGTCGCCCCCTTCCTGGCCGGCATGGCGACGCCGCCGGCCTACATCACCCGTGCCGAGGGCGGCGCGGGCTTTGCCGAGTTCGCCGACGCGCTGCTCCAGGCGCGTGGCGCGATGCGAGAGGAAACGGCCGCATGAAGAACACGATCCTGGCGAGCACCGCGCTTGCCCTCACCCTCTGGGCCCTGCCCGGCGCGGCGCCCGCCATGGCGCAGGATGGCGCCTGCGCCTTCCGCGGTTCGCTCGACGAAGGCTATTGCGACACCAACCGCGATATGGTGGCCGACACCCCGGCCGACGCCTCGAAGCTGCGCGACCCCTCCACCATTGTCTTCACCTACACCCCCGTGGAGGACCCGGCGCTCTATTCCAGCCAGTTCCGCCCCTTCCTGGAATACCTCGGCAAGTGCACCGGCAAGCGCGCCGTGTACTTCCAGGTGACCTCGAACGCCGCCCAGGTGGAGGCGATGCGCTCCGGCCGGCTGCATGTGGCGGGCTTCTCCACCGGCCCCACCGCCTTCGCGGTGAACCTCGCCGGTGCCGTGCCCTTCGCCGTGAAGGGCAACGCGGATGGCTTCGAGAGCTACAAGGTCGTCATGCTGGTGAAGGCGGACAGCCCGTACAAGACGCTGGCCGACCTCAAGGGCAAACGCGTGGCGCACACCTCCGCCACCTCCAACTCCGGCAACCTGGCGCCGCGCGCCTTCTTCCCCGGCCTCGGCCTGACGCCGGAGACCGATTACCAGGTGGTCTATTCCGGCGGCCATGACCGCAGCGTGATGGGCGTCAACGCCGGCGACTACGATGCGGCGCCCGTGGCCTCCGACGTCTGGACCCGCATGGTGGCGCGCGGCCAGGTGAAGCGCGAGAACTTCCGCATCCTGTGGGAGAGCCAGCCCTTCCCCACCAGCGGCTTCGCCGTGGCGCACGACCTGAAGCCGGAGCTTTCCCAGAAGATCCGCCAGTGCTTCCTCGACTACCGCTTCCCCGAGCAGATGGCCAAGGACCTCGGCGGCAATGACCGCTTCTGGCCCGCCACCTATGCCGAGCAGTGGGCCCCGGTGCGCGCCGTGGCCGATGCGGTGAACGCGCCCTACAACCGCGCCGCCTTCGACGCCGAGGCCCGCAAGGAGCTGGAGGCCGAGGCCCGCAAGCGCGCCCAGCAGCAGCCCGCCGCCCCCACCCATGTCGCGCCCACGGGTGCCGCCCCCGCGGCACGCTGAGCGCCGGAAAGCCAACGCCATGTCCGCCACGCTGACCGCCGCGCCGCCGCCGGCAACCCGCCTCGAGCATGCCCTGGAGATCCGGGGCCTGTTCAAGGAGTACACCGCCGGCAAGCCGGTGCTGAAGGGCATCGACCTCGCGGTCGCGGCCGAGGGGATCACCGCCATCATCGGCCCCTCCGGCACCGGCAAGTCCACCCTGCTGCGCTGCATCAACCGGCTGGTCGAGCCGACGCGGGGCGAGATCCGCCTGCGCGGCACCGAGCTGACCGGGCTGCGCGGCAAGGACCTGCGGCTGGCGCGGCGGCGCATCGGCATGGTGTTCCAGGAATACAACCTGGTGGAGCGCCTGACGGTGATGGAGAACGTGCTGAGCGGAAGGCTCGGCTACGTGCCGTTCTGGCGCGCCTGGCTGCGCAAGTACCCGGAGGCCGACATCCAGCGCGCCTTCATGCTGCTGGACGCGGTGGGCCTGCCCGAGCACGCCACCCGCCGCGCCGACGCGCTCTCGGGCGGCCAGCGCCAGCGCGTGGGCATCGCCCGCGCGCTGATGCAGCGCCCCGAGATCCTGCTCGCCGACGAGCCCACCTCCTCGCTCGACCCGCGCACCGCGGTCGAGGTGCTGGAGCTGCTGGCGAAGCTGACGGCGGCGGAGAACGTGCCGGTCATCATCAACATCCACAACGTCGATCTCGCCAAGCGCTACGCCCGCCGCATCGTCGGCATGGCCGGCGGCAGCGTGATCTTCGACGGCCCGCCGGAGGCCCTGCAGACCCACCACCTGCAGGCCATCTATGGCGGCGAGGATTGGCTGTGAGCGCCACGCATCCCTCGCCGGAGGCGGCGCGGCGCGTCGCCTTCGCGCCCAACTGGCCGATGCGGCTGGCGCTGCTGGCGATCGCGGCCTACGCCGTCTGGGCCAGCTCCCGCCTCGGGCTGAGCTGGGACCGGCTGGGGCACGGCCTCGGCGAGGGCGGGCGGCTGCTCGCCCGCATGGTGCCACCCAATTTCGAGCGCTGGGGCCTGCTGCTGGAAGGCATGCTGGAGAGCCTGCAGATCGCGGTGCTGGCCTCGGCCATCGGCATCGCCATCTCGCTGCCACTCGGCGTGCTGGCGGCGCGCAACCTCTCGCCCTGGTGGATCTCGGGGCCGGTGCGCGCGGTGATCGCCGTCTGCCGCTCGCTGCACTACGTCATCGTCGCCATCCTCTTCGTCAAGGCGATCGGCTTCGGCGCGCTGGCCGGCACGGCGGCGCTGGTGGTGGCCTCAGTCGGCTTCATCGCCAAGCTCTTCGCCGAGGCGATCGAGGAGATCTCGATGAAGCAGGTGGAGGCGATCCGCGCCACGGGCGCCGGCGTGATGAAGGTGCTGGCCTATGCGGTGCTGCCGCAGGTGGCCTCACGCTTCATCGGCTTCTGCCTCTACCAGCTCGACAGCAACCTGCGGAACTCCACCCTGGTCGGTATCGTCGGCGCGGGCGGCATCGGCGGCACGCTGTTCGCGGCGTTCAAGCGCTTCGACTACGACTTCGTCGCCGCCATCCTGCTCTCCATCATCGCCCTCATCTTTCTGGCCGAGATCATCTCCGGCCGCGTCCGGGCCGCCCTGCGATGAACAGCATGACCTCCCCCTCCTTCGGCGACCCGATGGCGCCGCTGCGGCGTGAATGGACGCGCCACACGCCGGGCCAGCGGCTCTCGCGCTTCGCGGTGTGGCTGGTCTGCGTGGCCGCCATCGTCTGGGCGGTGCGCAGCATCGACATCATCCCCGAGTTCCTGGCCGACGCGCCGGAGCAGATGGCCGACCTGCTGATCCGCATGTGGCCGCCCAATGTCGCGCATTACTACCCCGAGGTGCACAACGCGCTGATCGAGACGCTGCACATCGCGACTCTCGGCACGCTGTTCTGCTTCATCCTCGCCGTGCCGCTGGCGCTGATGGCGGCGCGCAACATCTGCCCGATCAAGCCCCTCAACGTGGTGGCGCAGTTCAGCCTGGTGGCCTCGCGCTCGGTCAATTCGCTGGTCTGGGCGCTGCTCTTCGTCGCCATCTTCGGCCCCGGCGCGGCGGCGGGCGTCTTCGCCATCGCCTTCCGCTCGGTGGGCTTCGTCGGCAAGCTGCTCTCCGAGGCGCTGGAGGAGACCAACCACGGCCCGCGCGAGGCGCTGCGCGCCGCCGGTGCCTCCTGGGGCGCCGAGATGCTGAAGGGCGTCTGGCCGCAGGTTCAGCCGGCCTTCTGGGGCATCGCCCTGTTCCGCTGGGACATCAACGTGCGCGAGAGCGCCGTGCTGGGCCTGGTGGGCGCCGGCGGCATCGGGCTGGTGCTGGACGACGCCATCAACTTCTTCCAGTGGGACCGCGTTTCCACCGTGCTGCTGGCGATCCTGGCCGTGGTGCTGATCGCCGAGATCATCGTCACCCGTCTCCGTTCGAGGCTTCTCTGATGACCACCGACACTGTCGATCTGCTGGTGATCGGCGGCGGCGCCAATGGCGCCGGCATCGCGCGCGACGCGGCGGGGCGGGGGCTCTCCGTCCTGCTCGCCGAGCGCGGCGACCTGGGCGGCGCCACCTCCTCCGCCTCCTCCAAGCTGGTGCATGGCGGCCTGCGCTACCTGGAGCACTACGAGTTCCGCCTGGTGCGCGAGGCGCTGGGCGAGCGCGAGGTGCTGCTGCGCCTCGCCCCGCACATCGTCTGGCCGATGCGCTTCGTGCTGCCGCACCTCGCGGGGATGCGCCCGCGCTGGATGCTGCGCGCCGGGCTGTTCCTCTACGACAACCTTGCCCGCCGCGTGACCCTGCCGGCGAGCGAGGCGCTGGATTTCCGAACCCATCCCTGGGGTACGCCGCTGAACGGCGAATCCCGCCATGGCTTCGCCTATTCCGATGCCTGGGTGGAGGATGCGCGCCTCGTCATCCTCAACGCGCGGGACGCTGCGGCGCGCGGCGCCACCATCCTGGTGCGCACCGCCTTCACCGGCGCGAAGCGCGATGCCCAGGGCTGGACCGCCACGCTGCGTGAGGAGGGCGGCGAGGTACGCACCGTGCGCGCCCGTGCCATCGCCAACGCGGCCGGGCCGTGGGTGATGCAGGCGCTGGGCGAGACGGGCGTGGCGGCGAAGGACCGCATCCGCCTCGTGCGCGGCAGCCACATCGTCGTGCCCGCGCTCTACGAGGGCGATCAGGCCTACATCCTGCAGAACGACGACCGCCGCGTGGTCTTCGTCATCCCCTATGAGGGGCGCTTCACGCTGATCGGCACCACCGACGTGCCGCACGACGCCGATGCCGGCGCACCGCGCTGCACGCCGGAGGAAGCCGCCTATCTCTGCCGCGCCGTCTCCCGCCAGTTCCGCCGCCCCGTCTCGCCCTCGGACATCGTCTGGAGCTATTCCGGCGTGCGGCCGCTGCACGATGACGGCGCCGAGAACCCCTCCGCCGTGACGCGCGACTACGTGCTCAAGATGAACACGGACGGCGCGCCACTGCTCTCCGTCTTCGGTGGCAAGATCACCACCTACCGCCGCCTCGCCGAGGATGCGGCAGGGCAGATCGCCACGGCGCTCGGCCATGCGGGGGCGGCCTGGACGGCGGGCGCCACCCTGCCGGGCGGCGACCTCGGCGGCCGCTCCAGCGCCGAGTTCCTGGCCGAGGCGGCGCGGCGCTACCCGTTCCTGCCGGCGGCGCAGCTCCGTCGGCTGTTCCACTGCTATGGTGGCGAGCTGGATGCCGTACTGGGGCAGGCGCGAAGCCCCGCCGACCTCGGCCGCGACCTCGGCGGCGGCATCACCGAGCGCGAACTGGACTGGATGGTGCGCCAGGAATGGGTGCGCACGCCCGAGGACGCCCTGTGGCGCCGCACCAAGCGCGGGCTGCACATGACGGAGGCGGAGCGCCAGGATTTCGCGCGCAGCTTCCAGGAAGTGCGGCAGGCGGCCTGAGGCAGGCTGGGGGAAGGAATTCCCCCAGACCCCCATCTTTTTTCTGCAAATTCAGTCCGTGCCGGCGCAGTGCAGGCGGTTGCCGGAAAGGCGGCTGATCCAGGCAGGGGCATCGGGCGTCATTTGCCGCACCGCCTCCAGCTCCAGGTCGCGCAGGATCACCACCAGCGCCTCGGGCGTGCGCGGGCCGCGCGGCATCGGCACCATCGGGCTGAAGAGCGTGCCGACGCCCTGCACCAGCACGGCCAGGCCGGGCTGCTCGGGCGGGTGCAGGAAGCCCTTCACCCGCAGCAGCCGGTCCCCGGCGAAGGCGGCGAGGTTCTCCAGCCAGTCCATCCGGTCCTCCCAGCTCGCCTCGGATGTGAACCTTGCCAGCAGCACCGAGACGCGGGGATGCGCGCCCGCCTCCCCCTCCGGCAGGGCGGAAGGGCGGCCGGGCGGGGCGGTGAAGGCGGCCAGCGCCCGGCGCGCGCAGTCCGCTTCCAGAACGGTCGTGGCCAGCGGGTTGATCGATTCCACCAGGGCCAGGGCGGCCTCGGGCGGAGTCTGGTCCAGCTTGGTGAAGACCACCGTGTCGGCGGCGGCGATCTGGGCGGCGAACTCCTCGAAATGCGCGGCGCGCTCGGCGGCCTGGGCGGCGTCGCAGGTGGCCACCACCCGCACCCGCAGCCCGTGCGGTGCGAGCGGCCCCAGCGAGCGCAGGATCGGCCCCGGCCTCGACAGGCCGCTGCATTCCAGGATGATGCGGCGGAAGGGCGCGCCCCCCGCCTCCTGCCGCTGGCGCAGCAGGTTCTCCACGGTGAAGACGAGGTCGTTGGTCAGCGAGCAGCAGACGCAGCCATTGCTCAGCAGCGCCAGCGGCAGCGTGCCCTCCGCCGCGATCACCGCGCCATCGACGTCGATCTGCCCCGCCTCGTTGACGATCACCGCCGTGTCCGCCGCCTCCGGCAGGCGCAGCCACTCGGTCAGCAGCGTGGTCTTGCCGCTGCCGAGGAAGCCGGCGAGCAGGATGAACTCCGCCGGCGCGTCCTCCGCCTCCCTCATGCGGGCGTGGGCGCCTTCGCCGCCTCCGCCTCCACCGCCTTCTGGTCGGCCACCATGCGGCGCAGATCGGCCAGCAGCTCCGGCACGTCCAGCACCAGACCGGCGCGGATGGTGTGGCGCAGCGCCTGGCGCCATTCGGGCTGGCCGGTCGCGTCGTTCAGCCGCAGCGCGCCGGTGCCGTAGAGCAGCTTGAAGTCCTCCAGCGGGTTCTCGTCCAGCACCAGCAGGTCGGCGCGCTTGCCGACCTCGACGCTGCCCGTCTCGCCATCGATGCCGAGCAGCTCGGCGCCCTGCAGCGTGGCCGAGCGCAGCACCTCCAGCGGGTTGAAGCCCGCCTCCTGCAGCAGCTCCAGTTCCCGCACATAGCCGAAGCCGAAGGTCTGGAAGATGAAGCCGGAATCGCTGCCGGTGCAGACCCGCCCGCCACGGTTCTTGTACTCGTTGAGGAAGGCCATCCAGAGCTTGTAGTGGGTCTTCCAGTCCACCTCGTTGCCGATGGTCCAGCGGAACCAGTAGGAGCCGTGGCCGCCGCGCGCGGGCTGGAAGAAGCGCCACATGCTGGGCCAAGTGTAGGAATCGTGCCAGTCGGCGCGGCGGGTGCGCATGACATCGCGGTTGGCGTCGTAGATCGTCATGGTGGGGACGAAGGTGAAGTCGAGGTCGAGGAACCGCTGCATCACCGCGTTCCACTTGGCGCTGCCGGGCTCGGCCGCCTGCTGGAAGGTCTGGCCGGCGGAGGAGAAGCGGAAATATTCGTCGTTGTAGTTGTAGCCGCTCGGGTAGCTCTGGACGATGCGGTTGTCGTAGAGCGCCTCGGGCAGGCCGTAATAGTGCTCGGCGCTGGTCAGGCCCCATTCGGCGGTGGTCAGCGCGTTCATCCGCGTCACCGCCTGTTGGGCATGGTGGCAGCCGCTGCGCAGGCCGAGGCCGCGGCACTCCTCCAGCGCCGCCTTCATAATCGCGGGCGGCGCGCCGAAGAACTTCACGCCATCCGCGCCACGCTCGGCCAGGCGGCGCAGCCAGGCGCGCCCCTCCTCCGGCGTGTGGATGGTCTTGAGCATGTCGTTGACGGCGGGGAAGTAGGAATGCGCGACGATGTTGGGCGCGGCGATGCGGTTGGCCGCCGAGGCCGCCTTCTGCTCCAGCATCCAGCCGAGCCCGCTGAAGCTGCCCATCTCGCGGATGGTGGTGACGCCATGCGCCAGCCACAGCTTGTACACGTAGTCCGCCGGCGCCGGCGTGCCGTGCAGCGCGTGGTAGGGCACGCCGGTGTGGGTGTGGCAGTCGATCATGCCCGGCGTCACGAACTTGCCGTGGCAGTCGATCTCCACCTCGCCCTCGGGCGGGCGGCGGGAGGGGCTGATCGGCTTGCCCGGCACGCCGACCGCGACGATGGCGGCGATGCGGTCGCGCTCGATGACGATGTCGGCCGGCCCCCAGGGTGGCGCGCCGGTGCCGTCGATGATGGTGGCGCCGCGCAGCACGAGCCGTCCATAGGGCCCCTGCCCGCGGTCGCGCGACGTCGCCGCCGGGACCGGCGGCATGCCCATCTTCAGGTTGCGCCCGGTGATTTCCTCACCGACATTCGTCATCTCCGCCATGGTTGGCGTTTCCTTCCAGGCTGTGGGCGTCACGCCGCGCGGTAGCGGCGGCCGAGCAGGGTGCTGCCGACCACCGTCAGCACCAGGGTCACCGCGAGCAGGATGAAGGCCAGCGCCGCGCCGAAGGGCCAGTTGTTGCCGCGCACGAACTGGTCGTAGACGGCGGGCGCCATCATCTTGAACTGCGGCCCGCCGAGCAGCACGGGCGTGGCGTAGGCGTTCATGCACAGGATGAACACCAGCACCGAGCCCGCCACCACGCCCGGCAGCGCCAGCGGCAGCACGACGCGGCGGAACACCGTCATCGGCCGGCCGCCGAGATTGGCCGCCGCCTCCTCCGCCTGGCGCGGGATGCCCTCGATGACGGCAGCCAGCGTCAGGATCATGTAGGGCAGCACCACGGCGACGATGCCCACCACCACCGCGCCGCCATTGTAGAGCAGCGGCAGCGGCCCGCTGGTGATGCCGGCCCCCATCAGCGCCGCGTTGATGGCACCCTCATTGCCGAGCAGCGCCATCCACCCCGCCGAGCGGACGACATTGCCCACCAGCAGCGGGAACAGCACGAGGATGGTGGCGAGGCTCTTCCAGCGGCTTTCCATCCGCGCCAGCCAGTAGGCGGCGGGAAAGCCGAGGGCGAGGGCCAGCACGGTGCAGCCCAGCGCCACGCCCAGCGTGGTGCCGAGTACCTGCTGGTAGTAGGGGTCCTGCACCGCGCGCCAGTAGTTCTCCGCGGTCGTCGCCTCCACCATCAGTTCGGTCGGGCTGAAGCGGTTGAGCGAGATGCGCGCCAGCAGCGCCATCGGCGCCACCAGCAGCATGACCACCAGCAACCCGGCGGGAAGGACGAGCGCGGCCATCGGTTACGCCTTGAACTGCTTGTTCCAGAAATCCAGGATCTCGCTGTGCGACTTCAGCAGGTAGTCGTAGTCCGGCGCGCGCAGGCGCTCCTGCTCGGCCTCGCTGAGGCTGATCTGCTGGGCGATCGCGGCCGGCAGCGGCGCGTCCTTCACCGTGGGCAGGTAGCCCATGCGGTCGGCGAAGGCGGCCTGGGCGGAGGGCTGCAGCATCGCGTCCAGATAGGTGTAGGCGTTGTCCTTGTTGCGGCTGTTCTTCGGGATCGCCGCCTCGAAGACGATGGCGTAGGCGCCTTCCTTCGGCACCACATGCTTCACCGGGATGCCGGCCTTCTGCCACATGAAGCCGCGCGCCAGCCACATCGGCGTCAGCCACACCTCCTCGGACTTCAGGGCGCCGGCCAGCGCCTCGTTCGAGGGGTAGATGCGCGCATCGAGCGAGCGCATCTCCATCAGCTTCTTCTTGGCGGGCTCGTAGTCGCTGAAGCTGCCGCCGCCGGCCATGGCGGCGGAGAAGGTGTTGGTGCTGTAGAGGATGTCCGAGAAGCCGACGCGGCCGCGGTACTTCGGGTCCCACATGTCGGCGAAGCCGGTGGGCGGCGTGGTCACCTTGCTCGGGTTGTAGAGCAGCACCAGCGCCGAATAGATGTGCGGCACCGCATAGGGCTTGGCCAGCGCCGGCAGTATGGCGGAGCCGCGCTTCAGCTTGCCCATCTCCAGCGGCTCGAACACGTTCTGCGCCGCCACCATGTGCATGTCGGTGTCCGACAGGCAGGCGATGTCGTAGGTGCCGCGGCGGGCTTGGCGCTCGGCCAGCAGCTTGGTCTTGCGCGGGTCGGCCACCGCGATGTCCTGCAGCACCTCGATGCCCTGCGGCACCACCAGGGGCTGGTCGATGTTCTGGCGCAGCAGCTCGCCATAGTCGCCGCCCCAGGTGCCGACCACCACCTGCTTCGACTGGGCGCGGGCCAGGCCGGGCAGGCCGGCGGTGAGGGATGCGAGGGCGGCGGCGCTGCCGGTCAGCGCCGCGCGGCGGGTTGTCGTCATGCCTTGTCTCCCGTTGTTCCTGGGCATCGTCGTCGTCATTCGGCGGGCAGCAGCCGCGCGGCGGCGGCATCCCAGCTGAGCACCACCGCATCCCCCACCGCAAGCCGCCGCAGCGGGTCGCCGAGCGGCGCGGTCGGGCGGGCCACCAGCAGCGCCGTGCCGTCCTGCTCCACATGGTACTCGGTCTGCGCGCCGAGATAGGTGACGGCGGTGATGCGCGCGCGCCCCGCCGGGTCGGGCGCCAGCCCGATCCGCTCCGGCCGCAGCGCCAGCAGCGCCGCGCCGGTGGGGGCGGGGCCGGGGGCGGCACCGCTGTCGCAATGGAGCAGCGCGCCGCTCTCGGCGCGGAAGGCGTCCGCCGCCTCCAGCCGCCCGGGGATCAGGTTGCAGCGGCCGACGAAGCCGGCCACGAAGGGGTCGGCCGGGTGCTCGTAGAGCTCCTCGGCGGTGCCCACCTGCCGCACCCGGCCGCGCTCCATCACCACCAGCCGGTCGGCCATGGTCAGCGCCTCCTCCTGGTCGTGCGTCACGATCAGGGTGGTCAGGCCCAGGCGCTGCTGCAGCGCGCGGATCTCCATCCGCACCTCGCCGCGCAGCTTGGCGTCGAGGTTGGAGAGCGGCTCGTCGAGCAGGAACACCGCCGGGTTCACCACCAGGGCGCGGGCCAGCGCCACGCGCTGCTGCTGGCCGCCCGAGAGCTGGCGCGGCAGCCGGTCCGCCAGATGGTCGAGCCGCACCAGGCGCAGCGCCTCCATCACGCGGGCGTCGCGCTCGGCGCGGCCGACCTTCCGCATCTCCAGCCCGAAGGCGACGTTCTGCGCCACGCTCATATGCGGGAACAGCGCGTAGGACTGGAACACCATGCCCGTGTCGCGCGCATAGGGCGGCGTGTGCGTCACGTCCTGGCCGCCGATGATGACGCGGCCGGCGGTGGGCGGGATGAAGCCCGCCACCATGCGCAGCGTCGTCGTCTTGCCGCAGCCGGAGGGGCCGAGCAGCGCCACCATCTCGCCTTGCGTCACCTCCAGGTCGACCCGCTCCACCGCCGTGGAGGAGCCATAGCGCTTGCTCAGCGCCTCCAGCACCAGGCTGCCCATCAGCTCTCGTCCTCAGTCCGGTGTGGCACGGTCAGACAACCCTCGACAGTTTCACGAAGCGGTCGGTGATGAGCATCAGCCCGGCCACCAGCACGATCTGCACCGTGGCGACGGCGGCGAGCGTCGGGTCGATGCGGAATTCCAGGTAGCTCAGCATGGCCACCGGCAGGGTGGTGCGCCCCGGCCCCACCAGCAGCAGCGTCAGCTCCAGATTCTCGAAGCTCTGGATGAAGGAGAACAGCGCGGCGGCGACGATGCCGGGGCGGAGCATGGGCAGCGTCACGCGGCGGAACACGGTGAGCGGCCGGGCGCCGAGATTGGCCGCCGCCTCCTCCGCCGCGCGGTCCAGCCCCTGCAGGCTGGCCGAGACCAGCCGCACCGTCCAGGGGATGGTCAGCAGCACATGCGCGGCGACCAGCCCCTCCAGCGTCGCCGTCAGGTCGCGGTCCAGCCAGAACTCGGCGCGCAGATAGAACATGTAGAGCGCGGTGCCCGCCACCACGCCGGGCACGGCCAGCGGCCCCAGCAGCAGCGTGTTCAGCGCGCCCTTGCCGCGGATGGCGCTGCGCTGCAGGGCCAGCGCCGCCGCCGTGCCCAGCGGCACGCCGATGGCCGTGGCCAGCAGCGCCACCTGCAGGCTGGTGACGAAGCCGCGCGCGAATTCCTGCCGCGCCCAGGCGTTCACGTACCATTCCAGCGTCAGGCCGGGCGGCGGGAAGCTGACGATCTCCTGCCGGAACACGCTGATAACCATCACCATCGCGACCGGCGCCAGCATCAGCAGGAAGGCCGCGCCGATCGCGGTGCGGAACAGCAGGGTGCGGGGAGCGGGCAGAAGCATGCGGTGGAACCTCCGGGCCGTAAATTGCCCGTGCCGGCCGCCCGCGTCGAGGGCGGCGCGGCCGGCGCCGGCCATGGCCGCCGGGTCTCGCAATTGCCGTGCCGGTTTGCAAGCGGCGTGGCCGGCGGCATCATGCCGGCATGACCGCCCCGGCCCTGAACCTGCTGACCGACATCCCCGGCCTCGCCGTCGGCCATGCCACCGACCTGCGGCTGGGCTCGGGCGTCACGGTGGTGCTGTTCGATACCCCGGTGGTCGCCGCCGTGCGAATCAGCGGCGGCGCCCCCGGCACGCGGGACACCGCCCTGCTCGACAGCGACGCCACGCTCGACCGGGTGGACGCCATCGTGCTCTCCGGCGGCTCCACCTTCGGGCTGGACGCGGGGGGCGGGGTGCAGGCCTGGCTGCGCGAGCAGGGGCGCGGCCAGGTTTTCGCCAGGATGCCCATTCCGCTGGCACCCCAGGCCATCCTGTTCGACCTGCTGAATGGCGGGGACAAGGATTGGGGCCGCTTCCCGCCCTATCGCGAGCTGGGCTACACGGCGGCGCGCGACGCGGCGCCGGGGGCCTTCGCGCTGGGCAGCGTCGGCGCCGGCACGGGCGCCACCACCGCCACGGTGAAGGGCGGGCTGGGCTCGGCCAGCGGCGTCACCGCCAGCGGGCACCGGGTCGCGGCCATCGTGGCGGTCAACGCGGTCGGCTCGCCGCTGGTGGGGGACGGGCCGCATTTCTGGGCCGCGCCCTTCGAGCAGGGGGCGGAATTCGGCGGTCTCGGCCTGCCGGCGCGCTTCATGCCGGCGGATCTCGCCCCCCGGCTGAAGGGCGGCGCGCCCAGCGCCACCACCATCGGCCTGGTCGTCACCGACGCGGCGCTGAGCAAGGCGCAGGCGAAGCGCCTCGCCATCATGGCCGATGACGGGCTGGCGCGCGCCGTGCTGCCGGCGCATGCCCCCAATGACGGCGACACGATTTTCGCCGCCGCCACGGGCGCGAAGCCGGGCGCCGACCTCACCGCGCTCGGCCATCTGGCGACGCAGGTGATGGCGCGGGCCATCGCGCGCGGCGTGCATGCCGCCACGGCGCTGCCCTGGGCGGGGGCGCAGCCCGCCTGGTCCGACCGTTTCGGCGGCTGATGGCCGGGGCCCAACCCGGCCCCCGCCCTCAGGCGCTCCGCCGCGCTAGGCGCCAGCCGGCGCCGTGCCCAGTCGGGCCAGCAGGGTGGCGGCGAGGCGGCGCTCCGCCTCCGTCACGCCGTGCAGGTCGCCATCCCGGAGATGCAGGGTCACGTCGGCGCCGAGGCGGCCCAGCGCATCCTCCGTCTCCAGCACGCGGGCGAGCGGGATCTGCCGGTCCTCCCTGCCGCCGGCGAGCAGCACCGGCAGGCCGGCCAGGCCGGGCTCCGGCGCCGGGTCGGGTGGCGCCGCGCCCATCAGCCCTCCGCTCAGCGCAATCACGGCGCCCAGTCGCGGGCGGCGCCGCACCACATATTCCAGCGAGACGCAGGCGCCCTGCGAGAAGCCCATCAGCGCCACACGCTCCGGGGGCAGGCCGGCCGCGGCGATCAGCCCATCCACCACGGAGAAGGCGGAGTCCAGATGCGCCGCATTCTCCGCCAGCGGGCGGACGAAGCGGGCGGGATACCAGCTGCGCCCCTCCGCCTGCGGCGCCAGCAGGGCGAGGTCCGGCTGGCCCAGCACCCGCGCGTGGCGCAGGATGGCGTATGGGTTGCCCGCCCGGCCGTGCAGCAGCACCACCGCCGCGCGGGCCCTGTGCAGCGGCGCCCCCTCCAGGGCGACGGGCAGGCCGGCATGCGCGCCGGTGCCGCGCGACAGCCAGCTCAAAGCGGCTTCAGCCCCCGCTCGATGGCGGCGCGCCGCGGCTCCAGGAAGGGCGGCAGGGCCAGGCGCTCGCCGAGCGATTCCTTCGGCTCGTCCGCGTCGAAGCCGGGGCCGTCGGTCGCGATCTCGTAGAGGATGCCGCCAGGCTCGCGGATGTAGAGGCTGCGGAAGTAGTAGCGGTCCACCGGGCCGCTGGAGGGCAGGCGGTAGCGGTCGAAGCGGTCCACCCAGGCGCCGTAATCGGCATCGGGGATGCGGAAGGCCACATGGTGCACGGCGCCGGCACCCTGGCGGGCGCGGGGCAGGTGCGGCTCCACCCGCATGTGCAGCTCGGCCGCCGGGCCGCCCTCGCCCATCGCGAAGACATGCACCGTCGCCGGGGCGGCGTCGTCCGACTGGTAGGTGCGGACGCGGCGCATGCCCATCACCTCCGTGGCGAACGCCTCGGAATGGGCGAGGTCGGCCACGCTCATGGTGATCGGGCCGAGGCCGCGGATCTGCATCGCCGTCGGCACCGGGCTGCGCGCCCAGGGGTGGGCAACGCCCGAGCCGCCATCATCGACCAGCGCCAGGCGCTGGCCCTCGAAATCCTCGAAATCGAGTTGCAGGCGGCCGTCGATCTCGCGCAGCGGGCCGGGGGTCACGCCGTTCCCCGCCAGGCGCTCCGCCCACCAGACCAGGGCCGCCTCGCCCGCCACCCGCAGCCCGGTGCGGGTGACGCTGGCGGCGCCGCGCCGCTCGCGCTCCACCGGCCAGTCGAAGAAGGTGAGGTCGGTGCCGGGGCTCGCCTCGCCATCGGCGTAGAACAGGTGGTAGGCGCTGGTGTCGTCCTGGTTCACCGTCTTCTTCACCAGACGCATGCCCATCGGGCCGGTGTAGAAGGCGTGGTTGCCCCGGGCATCGGCCGAGACGGCGGTCAGGTGATGGATACCGTGCAGTTGCATGGCGGGGGTTCCTTTCCGCTGTCACGGCTCACGGCCGGGGCGGTGGCCGGTATGGGGGCGGGGGTTGATGGTCGCTGCCAGGAGGCGCCCCGGGGAGGCGGGGGGAGAGCGCCTCCTGGCCTTCGCGCGTCAGCCGGCGCGGCCGCGCACCAGGGCGCCGGTCACCTCGGCCACATGGCGGCCCTGGAACTTCGCCATCTCCAGCTCCGCCTCGGAAGGCTGGCGGGAGCCGTCGCCATTGGCGATGGTGGAGGCGCCGTAGGGCGTGCCGCCATTGACCGTGCTGATGTCGGTCAGGCGCTTCTCGCTGTAGGGCAGGCCGACGATCGTCATGCCGAAATGCATCAGGTTGACGATGGTGGACATGATCGTCGTCTCCTGCCCGCCATGCTGGCTGGCGGTGGAGGTGAAGACGGCGCCGACCTTGCCCACCAGCTTGTCCTGGAACCACAGCCCGCCCGTCTGGTCGAGGAAGCTGGCCATCTGCGAGGCCATGCGGCCATAGCGGGTGGGGGTGCCGATGATGATGGCGTCGTACTCCGGCAGCTCCTGCACGGTCGCGACCGGTGCCGCCTGGTCGAGCTTGAAGTGGGCGGCCTTGGCCACCGCCTCCGGCGCCGTCTCCGGCACGCGCTTGACCACCACCTCGGCGCCGGGCACCTGCCGGGCGCCCTCGGCGATGGCGCCGGCCAGGGTCTCGATATGGCCGTAGGTGGAGTAGTACAGGACCAGGATCTTGCTCATCGGCGGGTGCTCCTCTGCGTTGGGCCCAAGGTGCGTTCGCACGGCCGGGGCAGCAACGGCTTGTATGGAAACGCTGCGTTCGCTATCCGCGAACGATGCGCCCTGATGTGGATGCCCTCGCCACCTTCGTGCAGGTGGTGGACAGTGGCTCGGTCACCGCCGCCGCCGCCCGGCTCGGCCTTGCCAAGTCGGTGGTCAGCAAGCGTGTCACGCAGCTTGAAGCGCAGCTGGCCACCCCTTTGTTGCACCGCGCCCCCCGCCATGTTTCCCCCACCGAGGCGGGCGCCCTGCTGGCCGAGCGCGCCCGCGCCCTGCTGGCGCAGCTCGACACCGTGGCCGACGACGTGATGGCGCAGTCCGGCGCGCTGCAGGGCCTGCTGCGGCTGGCGGCGCCGCTCAGCTTCGGCAGCCGGCATCTCGGGCCGCTGGTCGCCGCCTTCATGGCCGAGTATCCCCGCATCGAGGTCTCGCTCGACCTGGACGACCGGCATGTGGACCTGCTGGGCGGCGGCTACGACCTGGCGCTGCGCATCGGGCGGCTGGCCGATTCCGCGCTGCGGGCGCGGCGGCTTGGCCTCAGCCGGCGGGCGCTGTGCTGCAGCCCGGACTATGCGGCGCGGCACGGCCTGCCCGCCACGCTGGACGCGCTGCCGGGCCATTCCTGCCTCGGCTACGCCAACACCACGGCGGGGCATCTCTGGCGCTTCGCCCCCGCCGGGCAGCCGGAGGGCGAGCCGCGCTCGCTGGTGCTGCGCGGCCGCCTTACCGCCAACAGCGGCGAGGCGCTGCTGGATGCCGCCACGGCCGGCATCGGCCTGGTGGTGCTGCCCCGCTTCCTGCTGTGCGACGCGGTGCGGCAGGGCCGGCTGCTGCGGGTGGAGATTCCCGGCTGGGAGCCGGTGCCGGACGTGATCCAGCTCGTCTATCCGCCCACCCCGGCCCTGCCGCTGAAGACGCGCCGGCTGCTGGACTACCTGGCGGCGCGCATCCGCGAGCCCTTCGCCTGGGACATGCCTTTCCAGCCGGGCGCTTCCGCGGCAGGCTGCGGGGCAGGATGAGGAGACCCGAATGAGCGCCACCAGCCTCGTGCCCGATGCCGAAGTCGCCGCCGCCCAGGCCCGCTGCCGCGAGGCCGGCGTGGCGAATGGCGACGTGCTGACCCAGCCCATCGCGGCGGCGCGCGCCAGCACCCAGGCCTACCAGGCCTTCCTGAACGCCGGCGGGCCGCAGATGGCGCGGGTGGAGGAGGTGGTGCTGGACCACGCCACGCCGCCGCTGCGGCTGCGCCTCTACCACCCGCGCGGCGGCAGCGCGCCGCGCCCGGCCTATTTGCACATCCATGGCGGCGGCTTCGCCGTGGGCAGCCTGGACTCGCTCGACCGCTGGAAGCGCGAGATCGCCGACGAGGCGGACATGGTGGCGGTCGGGCTGGACTACGCCCTGGCGCCCGAGCACCCCTACCCCACCGCCATCCACCAGGTGCTGGCGGCGCTGCGCTGGCTGCGGGAGCATGGCGCGGCGCATGGCATCGACGGCGCGCGGCTGGCGGTGGGCGGCGACTCTGCCGGCGGCAACATGGCGCTGAACGCGCTGCTGCGGCTGCGCGATGCGGGCGAGCCGCTGCCGGCGCTCGGCGTCATCGTCTATGGCATGCTCTCGGCCCGCCACGGCACGCCTTCGCACCGCGACCGGGGCGATGGCCGGTTCGGCCTCTCCACGGAGAAGCTGGACTGGTTCTGGACGCAGTACCTGCCCGACCCCGCGCTGCGCGAGGATGCCGGCGCCGCGCCGCTGCTGGCCGATCTCCACGGCCTGCCCCGCCTGCTGCTGCAGGCCGCCGCGCTGGACCCGCTGCTGGACGACACGCTGGACCTCGGCAGGCGCCTGACGGAAGCCGGCGTGCCGCATGGCATGACGGTGTATGAGGGCGTGCCGCACGGCTTCATCGGCCAGACGGCGCTGCTGGGCAAGGCAAACGCTGCCCGCCGCGAGGTGGTGGCTGCGCTTCGCAAGGCCTTCCCCGCCCACTGACAGAAAAGAAGGGGGTGCGGGGGAACTCCTTCCCCCGCCGCTTTCTTCCTCAGGCCAGTGCCTGCGCCAGATCCTCGACAAGGTCCTGCGGATCCTCCAGCCCCACGGAGAGGCGGAAGGTCCCCTCCCCCGTCCAATCGCGATAGGCCTGCGCGGCCTCCCCTTCCAGCTTGAAGGAGGCGCGCAGCACGTCCTCCGCGGGGATGTGGAAGAGCAGGCTCTGCGTCTTGCCGAGCGAGACGGCGTAGGTCCAGACCTTCAGCCGCGCCGCGAGCTGCCGGGCGAGGTTCCTGTCATCCTCGGCGACGAAGCCGACCATGCCGGAGAAGTTGCGCATCTGCCGCCGCGCGAGCGCGTGGTGCGGGTGGCTGGCAAGCCCTGGCCAGTAGACGCGCCGGATGCGCGGATGGCCCTCCAGATACCCGGCCACCACGCGGGCATTGGCCTCGTGCAGCGCCATGCGGGCGGGCAGCGTCTCCAGCCCGCGCAGGATCAGCCAGGCGGCGAAGGGGCTGATGGCGCCGCCGAGATGGATCACCGCCTCCTTGCGCAGCCCCTCGATGCCCGTGGCGCGGCCGATGACGGCGCCGCCGAGTGCGTCGCCATGGCCGCAGGCGTATTTCGTCAGCGAATGCACCACCCAGTCCGCGCCCAGCGCCAGGGGCTGCGTGGCGATGGGCGTGGCCATGGTGGAATCGACCGAAAGCTCCGCCCCGCCCGCATGGGCGATCCCGGCCAGCGCCGCGATGTCGGCCAGCTTCAGGATGGGGTTGGCGGGGGTCTCGACATGCAGCAGCCGCGTCTCCGGCCGCATGGCGGCGGCGACGGCGGCGGGGTCCGACATGTCCACCGTGGTGACGGCCACGCCGTAGCGCGCCAGCGTCTCCTGCGCGAATTCGGCGACGCCGGCGTAGCAGACATCGCTCAGCAGCAGGTGGCTGCCGGGGGCGAGGCGGTGCAGCAGCAGCCCGGCGGCGGCGGCCATGCCGCTGGCGAAGGCGAGGGCCGCCTCACCGCCTTCCAGCGCCGCCAGCCGCTGCTCCAGCAGCGCCACGGTGGGGTTGCCCCAGCGCGTGTAGAACATCGGCGCCGCCGCGCCGAGGTCGTTGGCCGAGAAGCCGATGGCATCGGGGCCGGTGTGGAAGCTGGTGGCGGCGACCAGCGGCGGCGTGACCGGCGCGCCGATCTCCCGCGCGGGGGCGGCGGCGTGGATGGCCTGGGTGGCGGGTCGCATCATTCTCCCTCCCGTTTTCTGCGGGCGGGCGGCGAAGGCGCGGCCCGCGCCGCGTTCAGCTGCGCGACGGCTTGCTGCCGTGCGAGACATCCGGCGTGCCCCGGAACAGCGACATGTGCGTGTGCGTCGCCACCCAGGGCTCACCCACCGCCGCGCGGGCGAAGGAGATGGTGGCCCGCCCACGCCGGTCGAAGGGAGTGCCATCGGGCAGGTAGCCGGTGGAATCCCAGATGGCCAGCCCCACGGCGAAGAGGCGGTCCGGCGAGACCAGGCTCTTCGCCTCGTCCAGCCGCCAGGTGAATCCGTCGATGGTCGGCCACACCTTGCGCCACTGGTTGGCCTCGGCATGGTCGCGGCCATAGACGAAGTCGCTGAAGGTGCCGAAGGCCAGGAAGTCCTCGGCGAAGAGGTGGCGGGCGGCGGCGAAATCGACAGCCTGCACATGCTCGGAGAGTTCGCGGAACCAGTCCTGGACCTTCTGGTGGTCGCTGGCATCGACCGGGGCGGTGGCACGCACGCTCATGCTCGCATCCTCCTCTGGCGGAGCCGCAGCCTGCACCGGGAGCGGCGAAAGCTGAAGGGGCCGGGCTTCCTGCCCGGCCCGGCATGAGACGCCAGCGCGCCGGCGGCCAGGGTCAGGAGAGAGGCTGCAGGCGCGGCGTGCGCTGGGTGCCGCGCTCGCGTTCCAGCAGCAGGCGTGCGACGCGCGCCGCCTCGGCCGGGCTGCTGAAGCGGGCGCCGTCGAGATCGTCCACCTGCGGGTCGATGGCCTTGAAGTGCCAGCCATCATGGCCGGAGACGGCGACGCCGACGAAGCGGCCACTGATATCGACGGGACGGGAGGTGATCATGGCTGTTCTCCGCGCCGCGCGGCGGCGGCGCCCTGTGCGGTCCGGGAAAGGTGCGGGAGCGGCGGTGTTGCCGGGTTCAGCGACAACAGCGGCGCATTCGGCGCGCCACGGACCACTCGCCACAGGACCGGCGGGAGAACGGGAGGCGCTTTAGCGTTTGGTGTCGCGGTGCAAGCTGCATGGGTCAAATCCCCGCGGGGCGGCCGATCCGCCCGGTGACGGCACCAAATTCAACATATCAGAACGGTGCTTTCAAGATATTTCATCATTTGAATTCGGATGATTTTGCGGATTGCGGCCGCGCCCAAAGGAAGACCGCCGAGCCGCCCGCCCGACCGGTCGCCCTCCAATCGGCAGCCGCGGGTGGGCGATCGCCTGGCCGAGACCGGCCAAGGCATCACGGCAAGGCGGCACCTCCCCGCCTCGACGGAAAGAAATCGCCTTTGGGAACGTGAATTAGCGGCAGGGAATGCCGGGCCGTGGGGTGGGCGGACGGCCCGGCCCGCGGCGGCAGGGCGGGGGGCAACCCGCCGGCACGGGCCGGGGTTCTCCCCGCACAACCCCGAACCAGAGGAGGCCCGCATGGCCGAGCAGGACAAGCCGAAGAAGACGGATGACGCGCCGAAGATTGGCGAGATGACCAGCATGCTCACCGGCAACGAGACCAAGGATGCCGAGACCACCCGGCCCGGGCACGAGAACCATGGAGCCGGCGAAGTGGGGAACCTGCTGAAGAACCAGAAGGACAAGTGAGGAAACGGCCGGGGGAGCTCCTCCCCCGGCCTTCCGCGCCGCCAGACTTCACGCCGGTTGGGCGGCCCCTTCGGGCGTCTCTTCCCGCGTCTCGGGCATCGCCAGCCATACCAGCAGCACGCAGAGCAGGCCGATCACCCCCAGCATGGCGAAGGCCACGCCCGGGCTGATCCAGCTCGCCACGGCCCCCGCCAGGCTGGTGCTGATGGTGCCGCCGATCCCGACCGACAGGCCGAACAGCCCCATGCACAGGTTGAAGCGGTTGCTGCCCCGCGTCAGGTCGGCGGCAATCAGCGGCAGCATCACGTTCAGCGTCGCGGCGCTGATGCCGTCCAGCGCCTGCACGAAGATCAGCCCGACCGGCGCCTCCACCAGCGCCAGCAGCGCGCCGCGCAGCGGCAGCATGCTGAAGCCCACCATCAGCACCAGCCGCCGGCCGCGCGCCTCCGCCAGCCACCCCACCGAGGGCGAGATGGCCACGACCACGAGCTGCGGCACAACGATGGAGGCGGCGATGATCAGGCTCGCCTCCTCGCCGGACTGGCGCGTCACCGCCGTGCCGGCCAGCGGCAGCATGGCGGCGTTGGACAGGGTGAACAGCGCGCAGCAGGCGGCGAAGACCAGGATGCCGCGGTCCCGCAGCAGGTCCAGCAGGCCCCGCCCCTTCCTCTCCTGCTGCGCGTGCGCCGCCGCCACATTGGCGGCGAGGTCCGCGGGGCGGATGCTGAGCAGGCAGAGCAGGCTCGGCACGGCCAGCGCCGCCGTCAGCCAGAACACGGCGGCCGGCGAGAGATAGGTGCCCACCAGCCCCATCACGCCCGCGGCGATGGCGCCCCCCAGCGCGGCGAAGCGCGTGTTGCGCCCGAGCCGCTCCCCCAGCCTCGCCCGGCCCACCAGCGCCAGGCTGATGGCGGCGATGGAGGGCGTGAGCACGCAGCTGGCAAAGCCGTGCAGCACCTCAGAGAGCAGCACCGGCAGGGTGGAAGGCCAGGCCGCCAGCAGGACCGCCGCCGTGGCGATGGCCAGCAGCGCCAGGATGGCGGTGCGCCGCTTGTCGTACACGGCGTCGACCAGGGCGCCGGCCGGCACCTGGCTGATCATCGCCGTCATGGTGCCCAGGCTGAGGGCGAAGCCGATCTGCACCTCCGTCCAGGCCTGCGTCGTCAGATAGACGGCGACAAACGGGCCGAAGCCGGTCTGCACATCCGCGACGAAGAAGTTCAGCCAGTCGAGGCCGCGCCTGCTGCGTTCGGCAGCCATGCGCGCCTATTCCGCCTTGCCGGGGCTGGGCGGCGCGGCGGGTGGCGGCTCCTTCGCCGGGTCTTGGCCCGGGGCCGGCTCCGGGGGAGATTTTGGAACCGCCGCGTCCGGGGTGGACGGCGCAGCGGACCGTGCTGCGGGCGCCGGGGCGGGGGCCGGGGCCGGGGCGTCCGATGCGGGCCTAGCCGCAGGGGGTGCGGCCGGCTGCAAGGCCATCTGCACAGCCTCGCCCTCCTTGTACTCAGGAAAATTCTTCAGCTGGTCACGGCTCAGCGACAGCTGGATACCCTCCGGCGTGAAGCGCAGCACCGACCAGGACACGGCGATGCGCCGCCGCCCCACGCCGAGGAAGCCGCCATAATCCAGCACGGCGGCGCGGGGCTGGCCGGCCTCGTCCACCAGGACGTTCACCACCTGGCCGACCACGATGCCGGTCACGCCCTTCACATCCTGGCCGAGGACGCGGAAGGTGGTGCCCTTGGCGAGGGTTTCGCGCTCCGCCAGGGGCGTGGTGCCGGTTTCCGCTTCCTGCGCCAGGACGGGCACGGCCGGCAGCGACAGGGCGAGGGACAATACCAGGGCCGATGGCCAGGCGGGGCGACCGGCCGGGCAAGACTGAATGGACACGATACAGCGCTCCGGAAGCAAGGTCCCGGCCCCGAAGGACCAGGGGGGCGACCCAGCGCCCCCGCAAGCCATAACGGCGCCCGGGCGCGTCGGTTGACCCAACGGCCCAGCTTAGCGCGCCCCGCGCGACACGGGGCCAGGCCCTCGTGCCTCGCTCCCCGGACTCCCTCCCCGGACGGCCCGGGCTCAGCGCGCCAGGGCGCGCATCCACACCAGCACCGCCGCGGCGCCGGCATCGGGCGTGCCCAGCGCGCGCGCGCCCAGGTAGGAAGCGCGGCCGAGACGCGGCGTCATCTCCTGCGTGGCGCGCAGCCCGGCCTCGGCCGCCGCCAGCGCCGCCCCCCAGGCGGGGCCGAGGCCCTGGCCGGCGGATTGCTCGAAGGCCTCGGGCGCCGGCAGCAACCCGGCCAGCATGGTGCGGTCGCCGGCCCTGGCGCCGCCCAGCGCGCCGATGGCATCGGCCGCCGCGCGGAAGGCGCCGGCCCAGGCCGCGGCGTCGGGGCTGGCCTGCCCTTCCAGGGCACGCGCCGCCCGCAGCAGCGCGACCGCGTAGAACGGCCCGGAGCTGCCGGCGATGGCGCGGCGCAGCGCCTGCCCGGCCTCCGCCAGCATTTCGGCGGGGTTGGCGTGGGCGCCTTCCGGCAAGGCGCGGAGCGCCGCCGCGCTGCGCGCCATGCTGATGCCGAGGTCGCCATCGCCGGCGGCGCTGTCCAGCGCGGTCAGCTCCGGCTCCGCGGCCTCCAGCGCCGCCGCGACGCGGAGGAGGGCGGCACCGATCGCGGGGGCCAGCGGGCCGGGTTCTGGGGCCGGCTCGGCGGGCGCCGCCGGCGGGGCGGGCAGGATGTTGGGCGGCGCGACGCGGCCATCGCCCGTCCAGGCCGGCGCGGCGGCGGGGGCGTCGAGCAGCGCCAGCCGCGCATCGTCCACACGCATCACGGAGAGCGAGCAGCCCGGCATCTCGATGGCGGTGAGGTAGTTGCCGCACCAGGCGCGCTCCACCACCAGGCCGCGCGCGCGCAGCCCGGCCAGCGCGGCGCGGGCGACGATGGCCAGCTCCATCGGCGGCGTGCCGCCCAGCCCGTTGACCAGCAGCACGACCCGCGCCCCCGGCTCCGTGCCGAGATCGGCCAGGATGCGCCCGAGCAGCGTCTCCACCAGCGCGTCGGCCGGCTGCAGGGCCTCGCGGCTGACGCCTTGCTCGCCATGGATGCCGAGGCCCAGCTCCACCGCATCCTCCTCCAGCGCGAAGCCGGGGCGGCCGGCGGCGGGCACGGTGCAGGCGCCGAGCGCGACGCCCATCGAGCCCAGCGCCGCCGAGGCCGCGCGCGCCTGCGCCGCCACCTCCTCCAGCTTCAGGCCGCGCGCGGCGGCGGCGCCGGCGATCTTGTGCACCAGCACCGTGCCGGCAATGCCGCGCCGCCGCTCCGGCGGCACCGTGTCGCGCAGCGCCACGTCGTCGGCCACCACGACGATCTCGGCGGGAATGCCCTCGGCGCGCGCCAGCTCGGCGGCGAGGCCGAAATTCAGCCGGTCGCCCGTGTAGTTCTTCACCACCAGCAGCGCGCCCGCCGGCCCGGCGACGGCGCGGATGGCGGCCAGCGCCCAGCCGGTGCTGGGCGAGGTGAAGACATCGCCGGCGACCGCCGCATCCAGCAGACCGGCGCCGACATAGCCGGCATGGGCCGGCTCATGCCCCGCGCCGCCCCCCGAGAGCACCGCGACGGGCCGTGCCTCCGGCGCGGCGCGCGCCGCGCGCACCACCACGTCGGCCTCGGCCAGCAGCGCCTGATCCGGGCAGAGCGCGACCAGCCCCTCCAGCATTTCCCGCACCACGCGGCGCGGGTCGTTGATCAGTTTCTTCATCTCGCGGCCCTCCTTCCAATCGTGCGGGAGGTTGGGCGGCGCGGACACCGCCATCAAGACGGTTTCTTTCAATGACAGGCACATTGAGGACTTCACGCCGGGCGCGGCCTGTGCTTTGGGTGGGGCCTTCCGCGAAAGGGCAGCGAATGTCGAAGAAGTTTCTGGCCGATGCCATCCAGAATTCGATCGAGATCACCGGCGTGGGCGCGAACGCCCTGGCCGGCGACATCATCGAGGCGATCAAGGGCGAGATCGTGAAGAATGGCCGCTTCACGATTCCTGACTTTGGCGCCTTTATCGTGCGTGAGACGCCGAAGCGCACCGCGATGAATCCCCGCACCGGCGAGAAGGTCGCGGTGAAGGCTGGCGCCACGGTGCGCTTCAAGCCTTCTCCCGCGCTGCGCGATGCCGCCTTCGCGGCGATGAAGAAGAGCAAGCGCAAGGCCGCCAAGGCCTGATCCGAGGCCCCGCCCGCCCGGCGCGGCGGGCGGGGCTTATTCCCGGCCCAGGAAGTCGAGCAGCGGCCGGCCGCCTTCCTCGATATCCTGCACCACCGCGGCGCGCACCATCGCCGCATCCTGCCGCCGCAGCCCTTCCAGCGCCTCCAGATGCCCGTGCCGCGGCCGGTTCTGCGGGCCGCCCGCATAGAGATGGCTGAGCAGCGGGCCACACTGCATCCACAGGATCTCGACGAGACCCAGCAGCACCGGCATGCCGGCGAGCCGGCACAGGCCGAAATGGAACTGCTCATTGCAGTGCAGCGCCGTGGGGAAGTCGCCACGCGCCTCGGCCTCCAGCAGCCTGCCATGGATCGCCGCCAGCGCCCCGATCGCCTCCGGGGTGGCGCGCGCGGCGGCCGCGGCGCCGGCCTGGCCCTCGAGATCGCAGCGCAGCGCGCGGATCTCCAGGAAACGCTCGCGGCCGATGCTCGGCACCACCACCGTGCCGCGCTCGTCCATCTGCAGCGCCTGCTCGGAGACCAACCGCAGCAGGGCCTCCCGCACCGGCGTGGCGCTGATGCCGAGCCGTGCCGCCAGCGGCCGCAGCAGCAGCTTCTCCCCCGGCCGCAGGCGGCTGAGCATCAGGGCCGCGCGCACCTCCTGGTAGGCGCGCTCGCTCAGGCTGTCGCGCGGGATGCGGCGGAAAGGGCCGTCGGCGGCAGGGTCGATGGCGGCAGGCCGGCTCGGCAACGTGTTCACGATTGACATGCCCCGCGTAACGTCCTCAGTGTTATATCAAATGACGCATAACAAGCGTCGTGACCAGGGAAGGAAGAAGTCCATGGACACCGCCGCGCACGCCCGGCCGGGCGTGGATCGGGCCGTCACCTTGCGGCCGGCCTCCGCCGGCCGCCGCCACGGCTCCCGCGCCACCTCCTCGCGCCCCTGACGCCATGCTCGCGCTCCGCAAGACCCGTGCCGCACCCGGGCTGGAAGCGCAGGAGGTACCACCCCCCGCCGCGCCGGGGCCGGGCGAGATCGGCATCCGCGTCGCCGCCGCCGGCATCTGCGGCAGCGACATCCATGCCTATGAATGGACACCGGGCTACGAGTTCATGGCGCCCCACATGCCCTTCACGCTGGGGCATGAATTCGCCGGCCATGTGACGGCGGTGGGAGCGGGTGTGGAAGGCTTCGCCCCTGGCGACGCGGTAACCGCCTGGCCCACCATCGGCTGCGGCCAGTGCCGCGCCTGCCGCGAGGGGCGCAACCAGGACTGCCAGGCGCGCCGCATCCTCGGCCTGCACTGCGATGGCGGCTTCGCGGCGCATGTGGTGGCCCCCGCCTCCCACTGCTTCCGCCTGCCCGACGGGGTCGATGCCGAGATGGGCGCGCTGTGCGAGCCCCTCAGCATCGCCGACAACGCGGTGGAGGTGGCGGAGATCAGCCCCGGCGACGCCGTGCTGGTGCTGGGCCCGGGGCCGATCGGCCTCGGCATCGCCTGGATGGCGCAGCAGCGCGGCGCGCGGGTGCTGCTCGCCGGCTTCGACGACACGCTGCGGCTCGACTGCGCGCGCCGCATGGGCATCGGCCACACGGCCGACCTGGCAGGCACGAGCCTGGCCGCCGCGGTGCAGGCCTGCTTCGGCGAGAAGGTGGACCGCGTGATCGAGGCCACCGGCGTCACCGCCTCGATCACCGAGGGGCTGTCGGTGCTGCGCTCGAGCGGCGTGCTGGTGATCACCGGCATCCATTCGCGCTCCCTGGAACTGCCGGTGACGACCATGGTGCGCAACAAGCACCAGCTCCGCGCCGCGCATGACACAAGCTGGGCCGCCTGGCCGCGCGTGCTGGCGCTGCTGGCCGATCCCGCGCACCGCGCGCAGCTGGCGCAGATGATCACGCACCGGCTGCCGCTGCGCGAAGGGCCGCGCGGCTTCGAGATGGCCCGACGCAAGGACGCCGTGAAGATCCTGCTGCGGCCCGGCGACGGCTGAGCCGCGCCGGCGGGCGCAACGACTGGGGAGGGAAACAAGAATGTTCAGGACGACACGCAGAGTGGCGCTCGGCCTTCTGGCCGGGCTCGGCATCGGCCTCGGGGCCGGCGCGGCGCAGGCGGAGATCCGCCTTGGCGCGCTTTACCCCTTCAGCGGTGAACTGGCCGTGCTCGGCGACGAGAGCTGGCGCGGGCTGGAGCTGGCGGTGGAGGAGCGCAACGCCGCCGGCGGCATCAAGGGCGAGAAGATCACCCTGGTGCGCGGCGACGCGGTGGACAACAACCAGGCCGTGGCCGAGGCCCGCCGGCTGATCTCGGTGGCCCAGGTGAAGGCCATCTTCGGCACCTACTCCTCCGCCCGCAGCCAGGTGGCGAGCCAGGTGGCCGAACTGGCGCGCATCCCCTATTTCGAGATGGGCGCGGTCTCCGATTCCATCACCGAGCGCAAGTTCCGCTACCTGTTCCGCACCAACCCCACCGCGCGGAACATGGCGGAGCGCTCGATCGAGATGGTGGTGAACTCCGTGGCCCCCGCCTTCTCGGTGGAGCCGAAGGCGCTGCGGATCGCCATCATCCACGAGGACAGCCTCTACGGCACCACGGTGGGCCGCTTCCAGGCGAGCTACGCGAAGGAGCGCGGCCTCACCATCGTCGAGACCCTGCCCTATCCCGCCAACATCGTCGACATGTCCTCGCTGATCCTGCGGTTGCAGGCGGCGAAGGCCGATGTGGTGCTGCAGACCTCCTACCAGAACGACACCGTGCTGTTCTTCCGCCAGGCGCGCGAAGCCAATTTCAGGCCGCGCGCCATCATCGGCGGCGGCGGCGGCTATTCGCTGCGCGAGACGATGCAGGCGGTGGGGCCGGAGGTGATGGACGGCGTGCTGAACGTCGACTTCACCCAGTACGCCATCAACCCGAAGGCGGCGCCGGGCATCGAGGATTTCGTCGCCGCCTACCGCGCCAAGTACGGCATGGAGCCGCGCTCGGGCCACAGCCTCGGCAACTATGTGGGCGCCAAGGTCTTCCTCGACGCCATCGCCGCGGCGAAGTCCCTCGCGGCGGACGACATCCGCGCCGCGGTCGCGGCGGTGGACGTGCCGGACGGCACCACGCCGGAAGGCTGGGGCGTGAAGTTCGGCCCCGACGGGCAGAACGAGCGCGCCAAGATGATGGGGCTGCAATGGCAGGATGGCCGCCTCGTCACCGTCTATCCGCCCGAGGCGGCGGTGTCCGAGCTGCGCCTGCGCCGCTGACGCCAAAGCCGCCGGCGCCGGAACCGCGGGCGCCCGGCGGCGCCCGCGAAACGCACGGCCCGAGGGCACGGCAAGAGGAGCGTCCATGGAAACCTTCGTGCAGCTCGTCCTCAACGGGCTGATGCTGGGCGGGCTGTTCGCCATCATCAGCGTCGGCCTCACGCTGATCTTCGGCATCATCCGCCTGGTCAACTTCGCGCATGGCGAGCTGCTGATGGTCGGCATGTACCTGACCTGGCTGGGCACCTCCCAGCTTGGCCTGCACCCCTACGTGCTGGCGCCGCCGCTGGTGCTGGTGCTGTTCGTCATCGGCGTGCTGATCCAGCGCTTCATCCTGCAGCCGCTGCTGGATGCGCGCGACGCGCATGTGCAGATCTTCGCGACCGTCGGCCTCTCCACCGCGCTGATCAACCTGGCGCTGCTGGTCTTCGGCGCCGATCTCTACGCCACCCCTTCGAGCGGCGTGCGGGACTCCCTCACCTTCGGCCCCTTCCGCATCCTGATCGGCCAGCTGGTGATGTTCGTCTGCGGCATCGTCGTGGTCGGCGCGCTGCACCTGTTCATGGAGCGCACCTATCTCGGCCGCGCCATCCGCGCCACGGCGCAGCACCGCGCCGCCGCACAGCTGATGGGCGTGGACGTCAAGCGCATCTACATCATCACCTTCGGCATCGGCGCCGCCTGCGTCGGGCTGGCGGCGGCGCTGGTGGCGCCGATCTACCCGGCCTCCCCCACCGTCGGCACCTATTTCGTGCTCACCGCCTTCGTCGTGGTGGTGCTGGGCGGCATGGGCAGCCTGCACGGCGCCTTCATCGGCGCGCTGCTGATCGGCCTCGTGGACAGCCTCAGCGCCTTCTACATCGCCCCCGACCTGAAGGAGGTGGTGATCTTCGGACTGTTCATCCTGATCCTGCTGTTCCGGCCGACCGGCCTGTTCGGCCTGGGCCGCGGCTCGGAATGAGGAGACCCGCATGAGCGACCTCGCCCTCCCCGCCGCCCGCGCGCCCCGCCGGCCTGACCGGGGCCTGGTGGCGGCCCTGGCGCTGCTGCCTCTGATCTTCCTCGTGCCGCTGCTGATCGGCGACGATTTCGTCTTCCACGTCTTCATCACCATCTGCCTCTACGGCGCGCTGGCCACGGCCTGGAACATCGTCGGCGGCTTCGCCGGGCAGCTCTCGCTCGGCCACGCCATCTTCTACGGCATCGGCGCCTACACGGCGGGGCTGCTGGTGCCGCTCGGCGTCTCGCCCTGGCTCGGCATGCTGGGGGGTGCCGCCATCTCGGCCATGGTGGGGGTCGCCATCGGCCTGCCCTGCTTCCGGCTGCGCGGGCCGTTCTTCGCGCTGGCCACCATCGCCTTCCTGCAGGTCATCCGGCTGCTGGCGCTGCACTTCACCGGCCTTACCGGCGGCGCGGTGGGGCTGATGGTGCCGCTGCAGACCGGCTGGGAATGGATGATCTTCTTCGAGCGCTGGCCCTCGCTGCTGATCGCCTTCGGCCTGCTGCTGCTGACGCTGGGCGTCACCGCCTGGCTCCGCCACGCGCGCTTCGGCTACTACCTCGTCGCCACGCGCGAGCGGGAGCCGGCGGCGGCGGCGGCGGGGGTCGATACGCTGCGGGTGCGGCTCTACGCCGTGGCGCTCTCGGCGGCGCTGACCTCGATGGTCGGCACCTTCCACGGCATGTACCTCACCTTCATCGAGCCGGAGGCGATGTTCTCGCTGGCCTTCTCCGTGCAGATCGCGATGTTCGCGCTGATCGGCGGCATCGGCACCGTCATGGGCCCGCTGCTCGGCACCCTGCTGGTGGTGCCGCTGACGGAACTGGCGCGCGGCTGGCTCGGCGCCTCCGCGCTCGGGCTGCACGGCTTCGTCTACGGCACGGTGCTGGTGCTGATCGTGCTGTTCGTGCCGGACGGGCTGGTGGGCCTGTTCCGGCGCGCGCCCAAGGGCAGCGCCGACGCGGCGGAACCCGCCGCGCCCGCCACGGTGCCGGCCACCGCGCGGGAGGACATCCGCCGCGAGATCAGCGAGCCCATCCTGGTGGCCGAGCACCTGCACAAGCATTTCGGCGGGCTGGCGGTGACGCAGGATGTCAGCCTCTCCCTGCGGCAGGGCGAGGTGCTCGGCATCATCGGCCCCAACGGCGCCGGCAAGACCACGCTGTTCAACCAGCTCTCGGGCTTCCTGGCGCCGGAGAGCGGCATCGTGCGCATCCGCGTCGAGGGCGAGGGCTTCATCCGCCCGGCCACGCCGCATGCCTTCGCCCGCGCCGGCGTCGGCCGCACCTTCCAGATCGTGCAGCCCTTCGCGGCGATGACGGTGCTGGAGAACATCATGATCGGCGCCTTCCACCACCATCCCGGCCGCGCCGCGGCGCGCGAGAAGGCGCTGGAGACGGCGCACCGCATGGGCCTCTGGGCGCAGCGCGACGTGGAAGCGCGCTCCCTCACCATCGGCGGGCTGAAGCGGCTGGAGATCGCCCGCGTCATGGCGATGGAGCCGCGCATCCTGCTGCTCGACGAGGTGATGGCCGGCCTCAACCAGACCGATGTGCAGCGCGCCATCCGCCTCGTCGAATCGATCCGCGACAGCGGCGTCAGCATCATCGCCATCGAGCATGTGATGCAGGCGATCATGGCGCTGTCGGACCGCGTGGTGGTGCTGAACTCGGGCCGCGTCATCGCCGAGGGGCGGCCGCAGGAGGTGGTGCGCGACCCGGTCGTCGTCGAGGCCTATCTGGGAGAGGATTTCGTCCATGCTCACTCTGCATGAGGTGCGGGCCGGCTATGGCCGCACCACCATCCTGCACGGCATCGACGTCACCGTGGGCGCGGGCGAGGTCGTCACCATCGTCGGTGCCAACGGCGCGGGCAAGACGACCACGCTGCGCACCATCGCCGGGCTGGTGCGCCCCACCGCGGGCCGCATCACCTTCGAGGGGGAGGAGATCGGCCGCCTCACGCCGCACGAGGTGGTGGCGCGCGGCATCACGCTGATCCCCGAGGGGCGCCAGCTCTTTCCCTTCATGACGGTGCGCGACAATCTGCGGATGGGCGCCTACACGCCGCATGCGCGCGGCCGCATGGCGCAGACGATGGACGAGGTGATGGATCTCTTCCCCCGTGTGCGGGAGAAGCTGGAGCAGCATGCGGGCTCCCTCTCGGGCGGCGAGCAGCAGATGGTGGCGATCGCACGCGGGCTGATGGCGCGACCGAAGCTGCTGATGTTCGACGAGCCCTCGCTCGGCCTCGCGCCGATCATCGTGAAACAGGTGTTCGACGTGGTGGAGCGCATCGTGGCCACCGGCGTCACCGTGCTGCTGGTGGAGCAGAACGTGTTCCGCACCCTCAGCCTCGCCGACCGCGGCTACGTGCTGGAGAATGGCGAGATCGTCATGACCGACACCGGGGCCGCCCTGCTGCGCGACGACCATGTGCGCCGCGCCTATCTCGGCATCTGAGGAGCAGGGCATGGACCAGGATCTTGCCAGCCGGCCGAGCCATGCGGGCTGCCGCGTGCTGGTCACGGGCGCCGGCCAGGGCATCGGCGGCGCCATCGCCGAGGCCTTCGCGCGGCGCGGCGCCCGGGTCGGTGTGCTCGATGCCGATGCGGCGCGCGCCGGGGCGATGGCGCGGCGCATCCGCGCCGCCGGCGGCATCGCCGCCCCCGCCTGCGCCGATGTCGCCGACTATGCCGCGCTCGGCGCCGCCGTCGCCGCGCTGGAGGAATCGCTCGGCGGGCATTTCGACACGCTGGTGAACAATGCCGGCATCTCGCCCAAGCACGAGGGCCGCGCCCACGCGGTGTGGGAGATGGCGCCGGAGGAGTGGCAGCGCGTCGTCGGCGTCAACCTCAATGGCTGCTTCAACGCCATCCGCCTGCTCACCCCGGCGATGCGCGCGGCGCGGCGCGGCTGCATCCTCAACATGTCCTCGGTCGCGGGGCGCACCTATTCCGTGGTGGTGGGCGCGCACTACGCCGCGACCAAGGCGGCGCTGATCGGCCTCACCAAGCACCTCGCGGGCGAGCTGGGGCCGGACGGCATCCGCGTCAACGCCATCGCGCCCGGGCGGATCGACACGCCGCTGATCCGCACGGTGGGCGAGGCGGTGAATGCGGGCCAGGTGGCGGCCACGCCGCTGCGCCGCCTCGGCCGGCCGGAGGAGGTGGCCGACCTTGCGCTCTACCTCGCCTCGGAGGAGGCTTCCTTCGTCACCGGCCAGGTCGTGGACGTGGCCGGCGGCATGATGATGACCTGAGGGATAGGCGCGTGGACGAGGTTGCGGACTACATCATCGTCGGCGGCGGTTCCGCCGGATGCGTGCTGGCGGCACGGCTTTCGGAGGACCCCTCGGTCCGCGTGCTGCTGCTGGAGGCGGGGCCGGAGGACCGGGACATCTGGATCCATGTGCCGGCCGGCTATGCCCGCCTCTTCGCCAGCGGCCGCTACGACTGCAAGTTCGCGACCGAGCCGGAGGCGGAGCTGAACGGCCGCAGCATCAACTGGCCGCGCGGCCGCGTGCTGGGCGGCTCCGGCTCGGTCAACGGGCTGGTCTTCCTGCGCGGCTCACCGCACGATTTCGACCGCTGGGCGCAGGCGGGCGCACGCGGCTGGTCCTATGAGGACGTGCTCCCCTATTTTCGCCGCATGGAGGACTGGCAGGGGCCGCCCGGCGAGACGCGCGGCCAGGGCGGGCCGCTGCCGGTCAGCCAGGTGCGGCGGCTCTCCCAGGGCGCGGCCGCCTTCATCGAGGCCTGCGCCGCGCTCGGCCTGCCGCGCAACGCCGACATGAATGACGGCCCGCTCGACGGCGTCATGCCGATCCAGATGAACGTGCGCGGCGGCCGGCGGATGAGCACCGCGCGCGCCTTCCTGCAGCCCGCGCGCGGCCGGCCCAACCTGCGCGTGCTGACCGGCATCGAGGTGCGGCGCGTGCTGCTGCGCGAGGGCCGCGCCATCGGCGTCGCGGCGCGGCGCGAGGGAGAGGCCGGCGAGGTGGAATTCCACGCGGCGCGCGAGGTGGTGCTCTCCGCCGGCGCCATCGCCACGCCGAAGCTGCTGATGCTCTCCGGCATCGGCGATGGCGCGGCGCTCGGCGCCTTCGGCATCGAGACGCGGGTGCACAGCGCGGGCGTGGGCAAGAACCTCCAGGACCACCTGATCGCCCGCCTCGCCTTCCGCACCCGCCCGGCCGGCACGGTGAACGAGATCATGGCCAACCCGCTGCGCCTGGGCTGGACGGCGCTGGGCTACGCGCTGCGGCGCAGCGGCCCGCTGGCGGTGGGCGCCACGGAGGCCACCGCCTTCGCCCGCGTGACACCGGGCGCCGAGGAGGCGGAGGTGCAGTACCAGTTCATCAACTTCAGCCTCGCCGGCACGGGCTACGTGCTGCCGAAGACGCCGGGGATGATGATCAATTTCGGCCAGTGCCGCCCCGACAGCCGCGGCGAAATCCGGCTGCGCAGCCCGGCGCCGGAGGACAAGCCGCTCATCCTCGCCAACTATCTCACCGCGCCGGGCGACCAGCGGGTGATGCTGGAGGCGGCAAGGCTTGGCCGCCGCATCGGCCGCACCGCGCCCTTCGCCGGGCTGGTGGAGGAGGAGATCGCGCCGCCCCGGGGCCAGGATGACGAGGAGACGCTGCTGGCGCATATCCGCGCCGCCGGAACCACCGTCTACCACCCCTGCGGCACCTGCCGGATGGGGAGCGACGACGCCGCCGTGCTCGACCCGCAGCTCCGGCTGCGTGGCATCGAGGGGCTGCGGGTGGCCGATGCCTCGGTGATGCCGCTGGTGCCCTCCACCAACATCCAGCCCGCCGTCATCATGGTGGCGGAGCGGGCGGCGGCGCTGATCCGGACCGGCAGGTAGGGGTGCTCCCCCGCCGGCTCAGCCCTGCAGCAGCTCGGCCACGCAATGCGCCAGGTCGGCACGGCGGAAGGGCTTGCGCAGCACGGGGTAGCCCTCGGGCACGCGGGCGGGGTCGGCATAGCCGGTCAGCAGCAGGATCGGCAGGGCGGGGCGCAGGCTGCGGGCATTCCGGGTCAGCTCCACCCCGCTCATGCGCGGCATCACCAGGTCGGAGACCATCAGCCCGATGCCGGGGTTGTCGCGCAGGCTGCGCAGGGCGGCCTCGCCATCCGGCACCTCCACCACCCGGTGGCCGAGATCGGCGAGGAAGGTGGCGGTGACGCGGCGCACCGCCGGGTCGTCATCCACCACCAGCACCGTCACGGGGTGCGCGGCGGGTTGCGGCACGCCATCCTGGCTGGCCTGCGCCTCGGCCGGCCGCAGCGCCCGCGGCAGGAACAGCTCCACCGTGGTGCCCTCGCCCGGCACGCTGGTGATGACGGTGGTGCCGCCGGACTGGCGCGTCAGCCCATAGACCATCGAGAGGCCAAGCCCCGTCCCCTTCCCCACTTCCTTGGTGGTGAAGAACGGCTCGAAGGCCTGCGCCATCACCTCCGGCGGCATGCCGCTGCCGGTGTCGGAGACGGCGATGGCGACATAGTCGCCGCCGGCGAGGTCGCCGACCTCCTCCTCCCCCACCGATACGTTGCGGGTGCGGAGCGTGATGCTGCCGCCCTCCGGCATGGCGTCGCGGCTGTTGATGCAGAGGTTCAGCAGAGCCAGGCCGAACTGCTCGGGGTCCACCATGGCGGGCCACAGCGCATCGGCGAGCTGCCGGTGCAGGGTGATGGCATCGCCCAGGCTGCGCAGCAGCAGGTCCTCCACATCGGTCACCAGCCGGTTCACGTCCGAGGCGCGCAGCTGCAGGTCGCGCTTGCGGCTGAAGCTCAGCAGGCGCTGCGTCAGGGTGGAGCCGCGCTCGGCCGCCAGGATGGCGTTCTTCACCAGCCTCTCCTGCCGCGGCTGCGCCATGCCGCTGTGCAGCAGCAGCTCCAGGCTGCCCAGGATCGCGGTCAGCAGGTTGTTGAAGTCGTGCGCGATGCCTCCGGCCATGGTGCCGAGCGCCTGCATCTTCTCGGCCTGGTGCAGCCGCTCCTCCAGGGCCCGCTGCTCGGTCATGTCGTGCTCGACCGTGGCCAGGTGCGTCGGCTGCCCGTCGCGGCCGAGGATCGGGATGCGGCTGATCCGCACCCAGCGCGGCGGCGCGCCGGCTTCCTGCCGCTGCTCCACCACCTCCACGGGGCGGCGCCGGGCCATCGCCTCCGCATCCGCCCGGCGCAGCGCCGCGGCGGCGGCGGGGCGGTCCAGCATCGCCGCTTCCTCGTGGTGCAGGCATGCCTCCAGCGGGCGGGCGAGCGCGGCCGCCTTGGCCGCGTTCAGGCGCACGAAACGGCCCTGCGCATCCTTGAAGCTGAGAGCGTCGGCGGAGGATTCCAGCAGGCCCTGCAGCAGCGCCTGCTCCGTCTCCAGGCTGCGGCCGAGGCGGAAGCGCTCGGCGGCGTTGCGCACCATGCTCAGCAGCGCCGCCGGCTCCCACGGCTTCGGCGCGTATCCGGCGATGCGGCCATGGTTCAGCGCATTGATCACCGCCTCGAGGTCGGCATAGCCGGTCAGCAGCAGCGCCTCGGCCTGGCTGACCTGCCGCGCGCGCCCGAGAAAGGCGTCGCCCGTCATCTCCGGCATGCGCTGGTCGGAGATGATGACATGCACATCCGGCTCCGCCGCCAGGATCTCCAGCCCGTGCGGCCCGGAGGGGGCGGTCAGCACGCGGAACTCGTCCTCGAACAGGTCGGCCAGGGCGACGAGGATCTCCGGCTCGTCATCGACAAGCAGCAGGGTGGCGGGGGTGTCCAGATGCATCGCTTGCACGCTCAGCGCCCTGCTTTCATCGGCACGCTGACCGTGAAGGTCGCGCCGCCCGACGGTTCGTTCTCGACCGAGATGCTGCCATCATGCGCCTGGATGACGTTGTAGGCGATGGCCAGCCCCAGCCCCGTGCCGGACCCCACCGGCTTGGTGGTGAAGAAGGGCTCGAAGATTCGCTCGCGCAGCGCGTCCGGCACACCCGGGCCGCTGTCGGTCACGGCTATACGATACATCTTCTCGTCGTTCGAGGTGGCGATGCGAATATGGCCACGCTCGGGGATGGCATCGGCGGCGTTGCTGACGATGTTCATCACCACCTGGTTCAGCAGGGCGGGCGAGCAGCGCAGCTCCGGCACCGCCCCGTAATGGCGCTCCACGGCGATGCGGTCGCCGAGCTTGTGCGCCAGCAGCGCCAGCACCGTGTCCAGCGCATCCGGCACGTTGACGCGCTGGAAGGCGTCGTCCTGGCGGGAGAACTTGCGCAGCTTCAGCACCAGGTCCTGGATCCGCCCCAGCCCCAGCGCCATGGAGCGGGAGCGGTCGCGGCAGCGGGCGACCAGCGGATGCGCCGCCGAATCCTCGCCCAGCCCGGCTTGGATCTGCCCCAGCAGCCGGTCCACCGTCCCCTGGTGCGCGATGATGAAGGCCAGCGGGTTGTTGATCTCGTGCGCGATGCCGGCCACCAGCTCGCCCAGCGAGGCCATCTTGGCGGCCTGCACCAGCTTGGTCTGGGTCTCGCGCAGCTGGCGGTTGGCGTCCTCCAGCTCGCCATTGGCGCGGGCCAGCGCCTCGGCCAGGGCGGCCTTGGCCTGGGCGGCGGCGGCCTCGGCCTGGGCACGCTCCATGGCCAGCTCCCGGTCGCGCAGCTCGGCGGCGCTGCGCCGGTCCTCGTCCTGCAGCAGCTTCCGGCGCAGCGCGGCGCGGATGCGCACGCTCATCACCTTGGCCTCGGCCATGGCCGGGATCAGGTCGTCCGCCCCCGCCTCGAAGACATGCGCCAGGGTCTCGCGCTCGGCCGGGTTGTCGCTGCCGAGCGCGACGATCTGGAAGCCCGCCCCGTCCCCCGCATTGCCGGAGGCGGCGGCGCGCAGCGCGTTCAGCCGGGCGCAGAGGGTGACGCCGTCGAAGCTGTTGCTGAAGGCGTTCAGCACCACGCAATCCCAGCTCTGCGGTGCCGCGGCCGCCGCCTCCAGCGCCGCCTCGGCATTGGCCACGGCCTCCACCATGTAGCCGTCGCGGCTCAGCAATCCGGCAAGGTAGGTGCGGTAGGTGACGCTGTCGTCCACCAGCAGCATCCGCGCCCGGCGAAACGCCGCCACGCCCTGCCCGCTCCCCGCCGGCCCGGCGACGGCGCGGCGGCGCAGCAGCGCCTTGATGCGCAGCAGCAGCAGGTCCTGGTCGGCCGATTTCGGCACATAGGCATCGGCGCCGCTTTCCAGGCCCTGGCGCTCCAGGTCGCCCTCGCGCGCCTCGGTCAGCATCAGCACGGGAATGGCACGGGTGCGGCTGTTCAGCCGGATCTGCCGGGCCAGCTCGTCGCCATTCATGCCGGGCAGGTGGTAATCGGCGATCACCAGGGCGGGCAGCGCCTCGTTCAGCGCCTCCAGCGCCAGCTCCGCCGTGGCGGTGCGGCACACGGCGAAGCCCTGGCTTTCCAGCAGCCGGCGCATCTGCAGGGCCTGGGTCTCGGAATCCTCGACCAGCAGGATGGGCGTGCCGGGAGGAACGGGCTGGGCGGGCATCAGAGCGATGCCCGGGCGAGCTGCTGCAGGCGGGGGCCGATCAGCGGCAGCGGCAGGCTGATGCTGGAGCCGCCCATCCGCACCGCCGCCGCCGGCATGCCATAGACCACGGCCGTGCTCTCATGCTCGGTGATGGTGAAGGCGCCCTCCTGGCGCATGTGCACCAGCCCCGCCGCGCCATCCTCCCCCATGCCGGTGAGCAGCACGCCGAGGCCGCGCGGCCCCAGCGTCTCAGCCATGGAACGGAACAGCAGCGTCGCCGCCGGGCGCTGGCTGGCCACCGGCCGGTCCTTCGTCACGCGCAGGTAGCCCTGCGGCGCCAGCATCAGGTGGCAGTCGCCGGGCGCGACGTAGACATGGCCCGGGCGCGGCGTCTCGCCATCCCGCGCCAGGGCCACCGGCAGCGGCACCACCCCGCCCAGCCACTTGGCGAAGCCCTCCATGAAGGCGGCCCCCATGTGCTGCACCAGCAGCACGGGCAGCGGGAAATCGGCGCTCAGCGCACCAAGCACCTGGGCCAGGGCCGGCGGGCCGCCGGTGGAGGCGGCGATGCCGAGCAGCGCCGCCGGCTGCCGCGCCGCCGGCTCCGCGCGCGGCGCGGCGGGCGGGGCGGCGCGGAAGCCCGCCATCATCCGCCGCCGGATCACCGGCACCTCGCTCATGATGTAGAGCTGCGTGCAGATCGTCTCCGACACCCGCTCATGCCCGCCGGTCTCCATGCCGACCGGCTTCTCCACCACCGAGAGCGCGCCGGCACGCAGCGCGTTCATCGAGATGCGCAGCGAGCTGTCCTCCACGCTGTCGGCGATGACGACGATGGGGGTGGGCTGCTCCGCCATGATCCGCCGCGTCGCCTCCAGCCCGTCCATGCCGGGCAGGCGGATATCCATGGAGATCACGTCGGGCCGGACGCGCGGCAGCTCCTGCAGAGCCTCCTCGGCCGAGGCGACGGCGGCGACAACGGTCAGGCGCGGGTCGCGCGAGATGATGTGGTTGAGGAGCCGGCGCACCACCAGCGAATCCTCGACGATCATGACGCGCACAGGCTGGGAGGACATGGTCAGAGCATCTGGCTGATCGTCGCCAGCAATTCACGCTGGTCGAACTTCTGCTTGGTGATGTAGGCGCCGGCGCCGAGGTCGAGGCCGCGCCGCACATCCTCCGCGCTGGCGCGGGAGGTCATCAGGATCACCGGCACCGGCGCCAGGCGCGGATCGTTCTTCATGGCCTGCAGCAGGCCGAAGCCGTCCAGCCGGGGCATCTCCACATCCGCCACCACCAGATCGACGGCCACCTCGCCGCTGCGCAGCAGGTTCAGCGCATCCAGCCCGTCGACGCTGAGCAGCACGCGGAAGCCCTGCGCTTCCAGGATGCTCTTCTCCAGCGTCCGGGTGGTGATCGAATCGTCCACCACCAGGATCGTCGCCGCGGCCCGCAGCTGCGGCGCCGGCACCAGGCCCAGCCCGGCCGAGGCCAGGCGGCCCTCGTCGCGCAGCCAGCGGCTCACCAGCCCTTCCGGGCTCAGCACCAGGGCCAAGCGCTCCCCCTCCTGCATCGCCACCCCGGCCACCAGGTCCACCTCGGACGCCGGGGCATCGAGCGCCTCCACCGTCAGGGTGCGGACATCGCTCAGCATGTCGACCGCCAGCGCGCAGCGGCGCTCGCCGCTGCGCAGCAGCACAAGGCTGACATGCCCGGCCTCCACGGGAATCGCGGAGGCAGGCCGGCCGAGAAGGGTCGGCAGAGCAATCACGGGGGCAATAACGTCGCGTCCCTCGATTTCGATGCGCGTCACCGGCTGCGCCTCGACACTTTCGATGGCGGCGGCAGGCAGGCGCAGCAGCCGCTCCACGCCGCGGGTGGGCAGGCCATAGGCCTCGCCCCCCACCTCCACCAGCAGCAGCGGCTGCCGGGCGGCGGAGAAGGGCACCACGATCTCCACCTCCGCCCCCCAGGGACGGCGCTGGCGCAGCGCCGCGGTGCCGCGCAGCCGCCGCGCCGCCTCGGCCACCACCGACATGCCGATGCCGCGGCCGGAGAGGCGGTCGGCCGTCTCGGTGGTGGAGAAGCCGGGCTCGAACACCAGGGAGAGCAGGTGCTCGCCGGGCGGCGGGGGGGTATCGGCGGGGCGCGGCGGCAGCAGGCCGCGCCGCACCGCCTCGGCCTCGATCCGCGCCAGGTCAGGACCGCGCCCGTCGTCGAACACGGTCAGCGACAGCAGCCCGCCCCGCGCCACCAGCCGCAGCCCGATCTCGGCCTGCGGCGGCTTGCCCTGGCGGGCGCGCTCCGCAGCACTCTCGAGCCCGTGGCTCACGGCGTTGCGCAGCAGGTGCGTCACCGGGTCCTTCAGCGTCTGCAGCACGCGGCGGTCGGCCTCCAGCTCCAGCCCTTCCATCCGCACCGCGGCATTGCCGCCGGCTTCGCGCACCAGGTCGCGCGTCATGCGGGCCAGCGAGCCGAGCACCGCCTCGGCCGGCACGAGGGCGATGCGCTCCACGCGCGCGCGGAGCTGCGCCGCGGCGGCATCGGTGGCCCAGGCGACCGCGCGCTGCTGCCGCGCCAGATGGCCGAGCTGGCGGAACATCGCCAACAGGCCATGGCTGAAATCCTGCAGCCGCGTCGCGCTGCCCTCCCCCCGGGGGGCCTGGGCCATGCCACGGCCCAGCCGGTCCCATTCCCGGCGCAGGCCGCGCATGTCGGCCTCCAGGGCGCGCAGGACGGCATCGACCTCCGCCTGCCGCGACAGGGTGTCGGACAGGGCATGCACCGCGCCGGCAAGCTCCTCCAGCTGCTCCGCCCGGACACGAAGGTACTCCACCCCGCCGCCGGCCGGCTCGGCTGCCGCCGGAGGGGCGGGCGGAGCAGCCTCGGCCGCCTGCGGTGCGGTGGCAGCGGGCGCCACGGCCGGCGGCGGCGTGGCGGGAAGGGCCGCAGCGGGAGAAGCGCCGGCAGCTTGTGCCAGCGGGCGCGAGCCGCCGAGCAGGCCGTCGAGCGCCTCCAGCGCGGCGATGGGCAGGGCCGGGTCCGGGTCGCTCCCCAGCGCCGCCACATAGCCCTCGATGGCGTCCAGACCAAGCTGCACCGTGCCGATGCTGGCCGGGCCCAGCGACAGCGCCCCCTCCCCCACCCGCATGAACACGGCTTCCAGCCGGTGCGACAGCTCCTCCACCGCCGGCAGGTCGACCGCACGGGCGGCGCCCTTGAGGCTGTGGGCGCGGCGGAAGATGTCGCGCAGATCGAAGGGCCGGCCGGCCTCGGCCTCGGCCAGGGCGGCGCGGATCGCCTGCAGGTGCTCCTGATGCTCGATGGCGAAGGCGGCCAGCAGCTCCTGGCGCAGATCGTTCATGCGGCACCGCCCCGCAGGCGTGGCGAGGGCGGCCGATGGCCCGCCCTGCCCCGCCGCTCACCCGCCGATGGCAGACGCATGGCCAGCCCCCCGCTCAGAGCCGGTAGCGGTCGGCCAGGGCGACGAGCTGCTGCGACAGCTGCGACAGGTTCGCCGCCGCCGTGTCCAGCTGCCGCGTGCCGGCCGCGGTCTGCTGGCTGGCCTGGCGGATGTTCTGCAGCGCGCTCATCACCTGCTCGATGCCGAGCTGCTGCTGGTTGGTCGAGGCGACGATCTGCTGGAAGGTCTGCACGCTCTCCTGGATGCGGCCGGTGATCTCGGTGATGGTGCTCTGCGTCGTGTCGGTGCGCTCGCGCCCGGTGGCCACGCGCTTCACCGCCTCCTCGGTCAGCATGACGGAGGCGTTGATGCCGCGCTGGATGTCGCCCAGGATCGAGCGCACCTGGCTGGTGGCCTCCTTCGCCTGGTCGGCCAGCGTCTTCATCTCGGCGGCGACGACGGCGAAGCTGCGCCCCTGCTCGCCGGCGGCGGCGGCCTCGATGGCGGCGTTCAGCGCCAGCAGGTGGCTGCGCTCGGAGATGTCGTTCACCGTGGCGATGATCTCGCCGATCGCCTGCGTCTTCTCGGAGAGCGCGACGATGTTGGTGGCCACCGCCTCGGCCTGCTCGCGGATGGCGTCCATCGCGCGCACCGTCTCGTCCACCGCGCGCAGCCCGGCGGAGGAGGTCTGCGCCGTGGCCTGGGCGGAAGCGATGACCTCCTGCGCCCGCTTGCCGATCTGCACGCCGGAATGGGTGATCTCGTCGACCGTCGCGGCGGTCTCCTGCACGGCGGCGAGCTGCTCCTCGACGCTGGCGGCCTGCTCCTGCGTGCTGGCGCGGATCTCGGCGGCGGCGGCGTTCAGGTTCTCGGTGGCCTCCCGGCTCTGGCCGGCGAGCTGGCGCAGGCCCTCCACCATGGCGTTGAGCGTGCCGCCGAGGCGGCCCAGCTCGTCATGCCCGGTCGAGGCCAGGTCGCCGCCGAGGTCGCCCCGGCCGACGCGCTCGACGAAGTTCATGAAGGCCGAGAGCGGCCGCACGATGGAGCGGCGGATCAGCACGGTGATGGCGATGCCGAGCAGCACCGCGCCGATCATGACCATGATCACCGAGAAGCGGCTCTCGAGATAGATCTCGTTGCTGCGCCGCTGGCCGCTGCCAATCACCTCGTTCAGCGCCTCCTGCAGCTGGCCGGTGAGGCGGTAGAATTCCTGCCGCGCGGGCAGCAGGGCGGCACCCACGCCCTGCACCGCGTCCAGGTTGCCGGCCTGGATGGATTGCAGCTGCTCCTGGCTGCGCTCGCGGATCTGCCGCAGCGGCAGCGCCGCCTGGGTGACGATCTGGGAGATCTGCTGCCAGCCGGTCTGCCGCTCCGTGGAGGCGGCGTTGGCCAGGTTCTGGCTGGCCTGGGCCTGGATCTCGTTCAGCAGGCGCTCTGCCTCGGTGACATAGCGCGGCACCAGCGGGGCCGGGTCCTCGGCTGCCGTCTCCCGGCCCAGGCTGCGCAGCAGGAAGCGCGAGACGGCCCGGCTGCGGGCGTCCTGCAGGTCGTGCTCGGCATCCTGCAGGTCGATCAGCTTGCGCAGCATGGCCATGTCGCGGGTGACCGTGACCTCGGAGGCACGGGTGACCACGCTGATCTGGTTCAGGCTGTAGAGTCCCAGGCCGACCAGCAGCAGCGTGATGGCGGTGAAGCCCAGAAGGATGCGGTTGGCGATGCTCACGGCGTCACGCTCCGGAAAGTCTCGGGAGAAGACAGGTAGGGTTGCAGCAGGCGGTCCATGTCGATCAGGCCCAGCACCGGCCGGCGGCCGCCGGCCAGGGCGGGAGGCAGCCAGGCATGGCCCGCCACCATCCGCTCCGCCACGGGCTGGCCGGGCTGTTGCAGCGGGGCCACCTCGGCCACGCCCAGCACACGGTCCACGCGCAGGGCGAAGCGGCGCGGAGCGTGGCGCAGCAGCACGACATGCCCCTCCATCATCCGCCCGTGAAGCGCCGGGTCGGACGCCGCCTCGGGCCGGGCGGCGGGGCGGCCAAGCGCCAGGCCAAGATCCAGCACGCTGAACACCTGCCCGGTGCGGCCGAGCAGCCCCAGCATCGCCGGCGGCGCACCGGGCAGCGGCACGCAGGGCGCGGCAGGCAGCACATGCGCGGCCATGGCCAGGGGCAGGCCGTAGAACTCGTCGCCCAGCGCACACGCGATCACGGACAGGACCGGATGGGCCGCGTCCTGCGCCGCGTCGGCGCGGGCCCGGCCGGCCAGGCTGCGCGTGCGCTCGTCCATCAGCCGCTCCGCACGGGCGCGCAGCGACGGCAAGGCCGCGGCGAGGGTCCGGCCGGGCATCAGCGGGCCGTCCCTGCGGGATGGGTGTCGAGATGCAGCCGCGCCGTCTCGCGCAGCGCCCGTGCGGTCATGCCGTCGCCCTCCTCCACGGTCTCGTCCGGCGGCATCGCATGCGCGATGCGCGACGCCACGGCGAGGGCGCGCCGTCCGGCGGCGGCCTCTCCCTCGTCGAGCAGCAGCAGGCCCAGCTGATAGTGCGCCATGACGAAATCGTTGCGCAGGTAGAGGGCACGGCGGAAGGCCCGCTCGGCGGCGGCACGCTGGCCGAGGGCCCGCTGCACCAGCCCCTCGTAATAATGCAGGGCGGCGTCGAGCGGCCATTCCCGCAGGCCGGCCGCGCAGGCCTGGCTGGCCGCGAGAAGGTCGCCCCTGTCGGCCTGGGCGCGCACCTGGTCCAGCCAGCCGGCGCCGCTCTGCCGGGCGGCGCCGCTGTCCTCCTGCGCAGCCGCGGTGGAGGGCGGCGCGGCAGGGCGCGGCGGAGCGGCCGCTGGCTGGGCTGGCCCCGGAGGGAAAGCCGAGGTGGGTGCCACCGGCATCCAGGGTGCCGGGTTGGTGACGGCAGGCGGGCTGCCCGGCCACCCGGCCGGCAACGGCCGTGCGGCAGCCGTGGCGGCGGAGGGGGGCGCCAGGCCCGTCTCCCCGCGCCGCCGATAGGCGACGGTGCCCGGCAGGTTCACGACCTCCAGGAACTCGGCGAAGTCCGGGTTGGGCTCGGCATGGCCCAGCAGCAGCCAGCCCCCCTCGTGCAGCCGCTCCGACAGGGCCCGGACGATGCGCAGCACCACCTCGGGGTGGAAGTAGATCAGCACGTTGCGGCAGAGGATCAGGTCGTAATCCGTGAACTGGAGCGGAGAGGTGCCGTCCAGCAGACTCAGCAGGTTGTGCTTCTCGAAGCGCACCATGGCGCGGTGCTGGGGCCGCAGCAGCCAGTGGCGGCCATCGGCGGCGGGGATGAAGTCCCGCTGCAACTCCTCCGGCGAGAGGGTCCGCAACGCCCAGCGGCTGAACCGCGCCTGCCGTGCCGTCTCCAGCACCGCCTCGTTCAGGTCGGTGCCCAGGATGGACAGCCGCCAGTCCGGCAGGGCCTCGCCCAGCAGGCGGCGCAGCAGGATGGCCACCGAGTACGGCTCCGCGCCGCTGGCGCAGCCGGCGCTCCAGATACGCAGCCGGCTCCGCGGGCGGGCCCGCTCCAGCAGGGCCGGCAGGATGGTCTCGCCCAGCGCCGCGAACTGCTCGGCATAGCGGAAGAAGAAGGTCTCGCCGATGGTGATCTCGGCCTCCAGCGCCGCCCATTCGGCCTCGCCCTGCGCCATGTCCCGCAGCCGGGCCAGGTACGCGCCCGCGCCGACCAGCCCGGTGGCATGCAGCCGGCGCCGGACCCGCTCCCACAGCAGCTCGTCCTTGTCCTGGTAGTAGTGGTGGCCCGTGCGGGCGACGATCTCGGCCTTCAGCGCCAGGAAATCCGCGTCCGGCAGCAGGGTGGCCGTGAAGGGCCCGGGCGCCGCGCGCGTCATGCCGCGCCCTCCCTTCCCGCGCCTTCCCACTCCGCCAGCCGGGACTGCGCGCCCTCGCGCAGCGTGGCCAGGGTGGCGGCTTCCTGCGCCAGCAGGATGCGGTCCGGTGCCAGCAGGTGGATGAAGCCTTCCGGCGTCTCGATCTCGGCCGTGGCACAGCCATTCAGCGTCGCCTCGGGCGGCACGGGGCGCAGCCGCTCCGGCGGGATGCGCCGCATGTCCAGCACCCGGTCCACCAGCAGGGCCAGGAGCGGCTTCCCCTCCCCGCTGGTCAGCAGCAGGTGGCGGTACAGCGCGTCCTCGGCGTCGCCGGATGCGGCAAGGCCGAAGAGGCGCGGCAGGTCCAGCACCGGCACCGCCTCGCCGGCGAGATTCATGAAGCCCGCCAGAGGGCGCGGCAGGCCCGGCGGCCGCCAGAGGCGCGGCAGCGGCAGCACCTCGCGCACCGCGGCGCAGGGCAGGGCACAGCGCCGGCTGCCCAGACGCATCACCACGTAATGATCCGCTGGAAGGGCCGTCATAGCGCGCCAGTTCACGAAAGAGGATTTCCTGCTGCGGCGTTTTGGTTACCACCGGTTGTATCGCACGCCAACCGGCTCCCCTCGACCCTGCGGCGTGGGCGCGGCAGGATAGGGCATAACATTCCGGAGATTTCGCTCATGGCCACAGACCTTGCCGCCGCCGCGGCCGCCCTGCTGGAGGCACGCCGCAGCCGCCGCTGGCTGGCCGCGCTGCCCGAGGGCGCCCGGCCCGCCACGCAGGAGGAGGCCGTGGCGATCCAGGCGCTGGTGGCGGAGGCGCTGGGGCCGGTCGGCGGCTGGAAGGTCGGCGCCGCCACGCCGCAGGCCACGCCAAGCGGCGCGCCGCTCTACGCCAGCAACTTGCGCTTCGACAGCACACCCTTCGCCGCGGCCGATTTCAACATCACCAGCATCGAGGCGGAGATCGGCTTCCGGCTGGGCGCCGACCTGCCCCCGCGCGAGACGCCCTACAGCCGGGAGGAGGTGATGGCGGCGGTGGCCAGCCTGCACCCCACCATCGAGATCGTGGACACCCGCTTCACCGCGCTCAACTGCACCGACGCGCTGAGCCATGTGGCGGACCAGGTCAACCACGGCGCGCTGGTGGTCGGCCCCGCGCTGGAATCCTGGCGCCACATCGACCCGCCGAACGAGCCCGTGCGGCTGACCTTCAACGACGAGGTGGCGGTGGAGCATGTCGGCGGCAACACGGCGGGCGAGCCCATCCGGCTGCTGCAATGGCTGGCCAATGAGGGGGCGCGCGGCCTCGGCGGGCTGAAGGCGGGCATGGTGGTCACCACCGGCAGTTGCACCGGCCTGCTGCTGGTGAAGCCCGGCACCCGGGTCCGCGCCAGCTTCCGCAATGCGGGCACGGTCGAGACCGCGATCGTCTGAGCGGGCACGAAAAAGGCCGGGGGCGTTGCTTCCCCCGGCCTCTGGCGACGCTCAGGCCCGGCCTGTCAGGCCAGGAAGCTGCGCAGCGACTTGCCGCGCTTCGAGACCTGCAGCTTCTTCAGCGCCTTCGCCTCGATCTGGCGGATGCGCTCGCGGGTCACGTTGAAGGTCTTGCCGACCTCCTCCAGCGTGTGGTCGTTCTCGCCGCCGATGCCGAAGCGCATGCGCAGGATGCGCTCCTCGCGCGGCGTCAGGTCGGAGAGGATGCGCATGGTGGCATCCCGCATCGAGGAGCGCGCGGCGGCCTCGAAGGGGATCACCGCGTTCTCGTCCTCGATGAAGTCGCCGAGGCGGCCGTCATCATCCTCGCCGATCGGGTTCTCGAGGCTCACCGGCTCGCGCGCCAGGCGCTGCACGGCGCGCACCTTGTCCACCGACATGCCCAGCTCGCCCGCCAGCTCCTCCGGCGTCGGCTCGCGGCCGGCCTTCTGGGCGAAGCGGCGGCTCATCCGCGCAACCTTGCCCACCGTCTCCGTCATGTGCACCGGCACGCGGATGGTGCGCGCCTGGTCGGCCAGCGAGCGGGTGATGGCCTGCCGCACCCACCAGGTGGCGTAGGTGGCGAACTTGAAGCCGCGGCGCCAGTCGAACTTGTCCACCGCGCGCATCAGGCCGATGTTGCCCTCCTGGATCAGGTCGCCGAACATCAGGCCGCGGTTGCGGTAGCGCTTGGCGATGTGCACGACGAGGCGCAGGTTGGCGCGCGTCAGCTCCTCCTTCGCCTTGCGCATGTCGCGCTCGCCCCGGCCGACCTCGGCACAGACGCGGCGCAGCTCCAGCACGGCCAGGCCGCTCTCCGCCTCCAGCTTGCCGATGGCGGCGCGGATCTCGGGCAGGCCCTCGCGCAGCTCGCGCAGCGCCACCTCGCGCTTGGCGGAGCTGGTGCGCAGCTTCTGCGCCGCTTCCAGCAGCGCCGCCGCCCCCGCCTCGGTGCCATTCCAGACGCCGAGCACGAGATCGCGGTCCAGCCGGGTGGCCAGCGCCAGGCGCACCGCCTTGCCGTCCAGCGCCATCAGGCGGCGGCTCACCTCCCGCACCTCGCCCACCAGCAGGTCGAGGCGCGCGGGGCGCAGGCGCAGCGCGCCGAACAGCCCCACCATCTCCACCCGCTCCGCCTTGGCGGCGGCGCTGCCGATGCCGAGCGCGCAGAGCCGCGCATGCGCATCGAGGGCGGCGTTGAAGGCGGCCAGCACCTCGGGCTTCATCTTCTCGTCGAGCGTGGCGTGCGGCGCGGCCTCGCTCTCCTCGCCTTCCTCGAGCTCCGGCAGCGGCGCGGCGTCGGCCGCCATGGCCTCCAGCTCCACCACCTCGCGCAGCGGCATCTCGCCTGCCTCCAGCGCGGCCTTCCAGGCGGCGATGTGGCGGAAGGTCATCGGGTTCTCGCACAGCCCGGCCAGCATGGCGTCGCGCCCGGCCTCGATGCGCTGGGCGAGGGCGATCTCCTCGTCGCGCGTCAGCAGCTCGGTGCCGCTCATCTCGCGCAGGAACATCCGCACCGGGTCGTCGGAGCGGGAGAGGCTCGCCTCGTTGACGTTCCCGCCCTCCGCGGCCTCCTCGCTCGGCTCCTCGCGCGCCTCCTCGGCGTCGGGCGAGCGCTCCTCATCCTCCGCCGGCTCGTCCTCCGCCGCATCGCTGCGCACGTCGATCGTCTCGGGGCTGTCGAACTCCTCCCCGAATTCGGCACGCCAGCCGCGGCCATTGGTCAGCACAGGCACAACCCGTTCCGCCTCCTGCCCTTCCCGGGCCAGGATGTCCCCATAGGTGCCCGCCCGTGCCTTGAGCTCCGCGCCATTCTCCGCGTCACCCTGATCCGCCGCGCCGTAGGTAAACATCCCGTCCATCGATTCACCTGTCTCGTTCGTGCTGGGGGACCAGGGAAGGCCCCATCTCGTATCGTGTCTCGCCGGAGTGTCCCGGGCCTGCCGGCCCGCAGGCCATAGCCCGCCGCCGCGCGGCGGCGCGACTTTAGAGGGCGAGATCATAAGGAAAGCTGGGCGTCCGCTCCGCCAGACGCCTGCCTCATCTAGGGAGCCGTTCCCGCTCCCAAAACCCCCGCCGCCTGCAAGGCGGCGATGCGGTGGCATGCCAGGGGTGCCGCCGGCCTGCCGCCAAGGGCTTCAACCGCCCCGAAGCCGAGCTGCTCATGCGCGCTCCTCTTGGCCGTGCCAGACCCGAAGGATGACCACCGTTCCCGCCTCCCCCAGCTGGTAGCGCAGCCCGAATGCCGTTCCGGCGAAAGGCACCACCAGCTCCCGCCGGCCCGTGCCATCGGCCAGGGGGCGGCCGATGGCGCCTTCGGCCAGGCGGTCCGCGGCGCGGGCGACAGCCTGGGCGGCACGCCGCGCCGCCTCGGGATTTCTCTCGTGCAGAAGGAGAAGAAGGCGCTCAAGAGCGCCGACCGCCTCCGGCAGCCAGGTCAGGACAGCCATGTCGTGGTCCGGCGCTCACTCAGGGCGAGGTCGCCCGCTCTCCGTTCCGAAGCTGTCCAGCCACTCCCGCACCGAGGCGTGCGGCACGCCGCGCCCGGCCAGGCGGTACTGTTCCCAGCGCGCCAGATCCTCCTGCTTCTCCTGCTCGTAGCTTTCCTCGCGGTCGAGATACTCGAGCACGGCCTTCTTCATCAGCCAGTGCGGCGAGCGGTCACGCAACTGGCCGAGCGCCTGCAGTCGCCTGCGGGTCTCCTCATCCAGCTTCAGCGCGAGGCTGCTCGACATCGGCCATGCTCCGGGGTGCCACTCGGTCATACTCGTCTATACCGTTGCCTCCTGTCACAGCAATGAAATCTGTGCAGGGCTGTCCCCACGCCCACGCTCAAGCCGGCGATGCGCGAGACAGAGGCGCGCCCGGCATATGTGAACCTTGCCAGCCGAGGGGTTCTGCCTCCCTCCACCGATTCGCGGGCCCGGTGTGAACTTTGCCAGCCGGCGCAAAGCAGGCAGCCAGGGGCCTCTTGTGAACTTTGCCAGCCGGCCGGGAGGCGCCGGGAAGCCCGGGATGTGAACCTTGCCAGAACCCGGATTTCCCGATTTATCGCCTCTTTACAGAGGGTTGTAGAGTTATCCACGTGAACCCTGCCAGCCCTTCTTCAATAACAATCTCTCCACTACCCCTAGGCTTGCTCTGGGCTGGCAAGGTTCACAGACCTGGGAAGGACCGGTGACGGGGCTGGATGGCAAGGTTCACATCGACGGACGAGAAACGGCGTTGCAGGGTGCGGCGCATGGTCGAGCCAGATGACAAGCCGGGCAGCAGCGTCGAGCAGGGAGACCTGTTCGGGCCTAACAACAGCGTGCACCGGATTGTCGCGGCCAAGGGGGCCAAAGGAGCCGTGAAGGCAGCCCAGACAGCCATCCTCGAGCCGCGCCCGCCCAGCCTGCCGAAGGCGCTGGCCGGGCGTATGGGGCGGCAGATCGCCGACACCGCCTCCTCCGCCATCGTCCGCGAATTCGAGGGCACCAGCGAGATCGGCTACAGCTACTCCGCATGGTGCCTGGCCGGCCTGCCGCACCGGGACCAGCCCCGGGACCAGAACTGGCTGATCGAGACCGATTTCGCCCGGCTCCTGGTCCGCCCCGGCGTGCGGCTGCGCGACGACAACAGCCAGGAATATGTCGGCGTGCCCTTCGGCAGCTATGCGCGGCTCCTGCTGATCGACTGGCAGACCGAGGCGCTGGAGCGTGGCAGCCGGGAGATCCACATGGGGCGCTCGGCCAGCGCCGTGGTGGCCCGGCTCGGGATCAACCGCGGCGGGCCAAGCAACGGCAAGGTGGCCGAGCAGCTGGAGCGCCTCGCGAGTTGCACCGTCGACTTCAGCTTCGGCAACGACAAGAAGGGCGTCATCGTCAACCAGCGCCTCGTCGATGCCTTCAGCTATGTGGGCGAGCCGGATCCACGCTCCAAGAAGACGGCCAGGCTCGTGGAGCGCGTGGTTCTCTCCCAGGCCTTCTTCGACGAGTTGCGGCGGCACCCCGTGCTGGTGGACCGCGCCGCGGTGCGGGACCTGACCACCTCGCCGCTGGCGATCGACATCTATCTCTGGCTGGCCTACCGGCTGCACTCCCTGCAGAAGGAAACGCCGATCGGCTGGGACAGGCTGTGGCGGCAGTTCGGCTCCAAGGTGGGCGCGCTCAAGAACTTCAAGACGCAGTTCGAGGGACCCCTGCACCTGGCATTGTCCGCCTACAAGAACGCCAAGGTGCGCGTGAGCGACCGGGGATTGCTGCTGGAGCCCTCCCCTCCCCCGATCCATCACTGAGCGGCTTGCAGGGATCACACCCTGCCGCCCCCCCGCCGCTGGGAAGGATCACAGGCGGCCCGCTCCGTCTGCCTAGCCGCCTGAACGGCGCGGCTTCTGCAGCCCTGCCGCCAGTTCCGGCAGGCGATCCGCCATGGCGTGCACCGTCTCATCGGTCAGCGAGGTGGCGAAGCGGAACACCCATTGCCCGCCATTGCGGGTCAGGGTTCCGATGCGGCGGCCCTCATGGACGATATGGCGGCGTTCGGGCGGCTCGGGCTGCGCGGCCGGCTGGCGGCTGCCGCGCCCCTCGGCGGCCCGCATCAACACCGCGATCTGCTCATCCGGGTCGAAGGCGGATTGCGCCTGGCGCCGATAGGCGTCGAGGGCCTCCAGAATGCGCGCCAGCGCGTCCGGGCTGGCCTCGACCGCTTCCATCACCCGGCGGGCCCGCAGCACGGCCAGGCGCCGTGGCTCCTCCAGCCGCTCGATGATCTCGGCGGGAAAGCGCGAAAGCCGGAGGTAGAGGCTGAGCGTCGAGGGATCGAGGCCGAACTGCGCCGCAAGCTCCCGGCCCGGCCCCTCAAGCCGGGCGCGAACCTCGGCGAACCAGCGGGCACGCTCCAGCGCCGAGATGTCCTCGCGCCGCTCGTTCTCCGAGAACTGCACCCGCAGCATCGCCGCATCGTCGAGGGCACGGATGCGGGCGAGGACGGAAAGGCCCAGGCGGCGGCAGGCTTCCAGCCTCCGGCGGCCGGCGGCGATCTCGTAGCGCCCCTCCGGCTGGCGGCGGACGGTGATGGCGTCGTTCTGGCCGTTGTGGCGAATGTCCTCCAGAAGCGCCGTGAATTCCGGTCCTTCGAAGGCACCCGGCAGCCTGTCGCGCGGCAGGGGATCGGCGATCACGGAAGGGTCCAGGAAGAGGAACTCGTCGGCCGAGTCCCCTGCCCTGCCAGCCGCATCACGGGCATGGGCGAGCGCACGCTCCAGACCGGCATTGGCGGTGCTGGCCTTGGCCAGCTCGGCCTCCAGCCGCACCACCCGCTCCCGCAGGCCCTCGGCCGCGAGGTTCAGCGCCGCGGCCGGCCTGTGCACCCCGGCCCCTTCCGGCGCCGCAGGGCGGCCAGACGCGGCGTCGGTCATTGCGGTCCGGTCGCGGACAGCCTGGGCCAGGGTGCCGAAGCGGGAGGCGGCGGGCTTCATGGTTGCGTCTCCTTCACCATCGCATCGCGGCCCCAGGCCCGCCAGACGTCCCGCTCGATCGCGCGGCTGACGCTGTTGGCGCTGGCCAGGACACGGTTGTAGGCGGCCCGGTCCGTGCTGGGCTCGTACTCGTAGAGAGTTTCCTTGCCGAAGCCCGCGGTCCCCATGATGCGCGAATGCAGGAAGGGATCCGGCAGCACCATGTCGGTGAAGCGCTCCCGCAGCAGGTTCAGCAAGGCTTCCTGGCTGCGGTCGGTCGGATCATAGGCGGTCACCAGGATGCGGTTGAAGGCCAGCTTCAGCCCGTGGCCGAAGGCCTCCTGGAAGGCGGTGGTGTAGCCGGCGAGGTGGGCGAAGAACTCCCCCGTCGATGCCAGGTCGGTCATGGTGGCGCGGCTTGGCACCACGATCCCGGTCGCCGCGTGCAGGGCGGTGGTCATCAGCATGTTGACGTCCGGCCGTGTGTCGATGACCGCCACATCATAGTCGCTGGCAACCTCTGCCAGGAAGGCGGACAGCTCCTCGAAATAAAGGGTTTCCTTTGCCTCACCGCTGGCTGCGCGGCGTGCCAGCATCTCCTCCGCCTCCGACAGGGCCGCACCCGCGGGGACGAGGTCGATATTGGGCCAGTAGGTTGGCTGGCAGAGAGCCTTGGCGGAGAGTGGAACATGCTGCCGCGCCACCCAGCCGGCAAAGCTGTTGCCAAGCCCCACCTCCTCCGCCGGGTCCATCCCGAACTGCGCCGTGGTACTGCCCTGGCTGTCCAGATCGATCAGCAGGATACGGTAGCCCGCAAGTGCCATGTACTGCGCGAAGTGCACGCTGCTGGTGGTCTTGGCGGAGCCACCCTTGAAGTTGGTAAATGCGATGGCCGCCAGTTCCTCGCCTTTCGCCGCGTCACGCCGAGGCAGGAAGGACAATTGCCCGGTGCTTTGATAGAGTGCCGCGCGCGCCGCCATGATCTCGGCGAAATCCATGCGGGCCCGTGGCGCGATCCCCTTGCCCGCCGGCTTCAGGCCGCTGGCCTGCCGCAACTGCCGAGGCGTCACGCCCAGCAGTGCAGCCACCTCCTGGGTCGAGAAACGCCGCAGCCGCTTGCGCTTGTCCGGGGCATTCTCCACCTCGATGGCCATGCGCTGCGCGGTACGCAACACCTCGGCGACGTGGCGGAACCTGGCGGCCTGATCCATCGCACTACCTTTGAATCCGTCTTTTCTCCTTAATGGCCTGTGGTGGCTTGCGGAAGCCCCTATGGCATTGGATGCATCCAACACTGGCCGGAAGGCTCATTGGATGCATCCAATTCCGCCGCCCTGCCATCCCGCCGGACCCATGGTATAGAGCGCCGCTGCGAAGGAGCTGGGCCATGATGCAACGCGATGAACTCACCCGTGTAAAGGCACGCATCAAGGCCCTGACCGAAAAGACGGTGTCCAATGGCTGCACCGAGGCAGAGGCGATGGCCGCCGCCGAGATGGCCGGGAGGCTGCTCGAACGCTACGCGCTGAGCATGGACGAGATCGAGGTCCGGCAGGCGCGCTGCGTACAGGCCGAGGTGCCTTTGGCCGGGCGGCAGAGACGGCCCATTGATGGCTGCGTCCCGGCCGTGGCGCGGTTCTGCGGCTGCAAGGTCTGGCTGAGCCGCGACGAGGAGGGGGCGCGCTATGTCTTCTTCGGCTTCGAAAGTGACGTGGCCCTGGCCACTTACCTGTTTGCGGTGATCGAGCGGGGTATGCAGACGGAGCTGGAGCGTTTCCGCCACGCCCATCCCGCCCTGCGCGGCGTGCCGCTGCGTCAGGCCTCCGTCAGCTACCAGCAGGGCATGGCCGGGCGGATCGCCGAACGGCTGGAAGCGATGCTGGCAGCGCGCGAGGCCGAAGTGGCCGCCCAGCGCAGCGACAGCACCGCGTTGATGATCGTCAAGCACCGGGTGGTGGAGGACGCCTTTCGGGAGACCACCATACGGCTCGTCGCCACGCGCCGGGCGGGGATCCGGGCCAATGGCGCCTACCGCCAGGGCTATGCCGCGGGAGACCGGATCAACCTGAACCGGCCGGTCGGCGGAAGGACGCGCGACGTCCTGCCATGAGCCGCGCCAGGGATACGCAGCGCGCCCGCGTCTATGCCTGGGAGGACCGCTTCGTCGCGCCTTCCGGCGGCGGGACGGTCGGCTTCGCGCAGGCCCCGCGCATGGTCGAGGCGATCTGGGCGGATCTGGGGCTGCGATATCCTCCCAGGGTCGAGCCTCTGCCCGCCCAGGCGCGCCGGCGCCTGGCGGATGCCGACCGGATGCGGATGCGGCTTCCCGAATCCGTGCCGGACTGGGTCCTTCTGCATGAACTGGCCCATGCCCTGAGCGCCACGCATGACGGCCAGTCGGATGGCCATGGTGCCCGGTTCCTGGGATTGTATGCGCAACTTCTGATCCGTTATCTCCGCATCCCGGAGGAAGCCTTGTTTTCCTCGATGGCCGAGGCCGGGCTGCGCGTCGATCGGGCGGCGCGGCCGCTGTTCCTGGATCCTGTCCGCGCATGACGGAGACCCTGTCTCACCTGGCCGGCCTGAACGAGGCGCAGGCCGCGGCCGCCATGGCCACGGCACCGCAACTCGTCCTGGCGGGCGCCGGCTCCGGCAAGACCGAGACCCTGACCCGGCGGGTTGCCGATCTGATCCTCCGGCGTGGCGAGGCACCCGAACGCCTGCTCTGCATCACCTTCACCACCAAGGCGGCGGGAGAGATGCGGGCCCGGCTCGCCGCGCGGCTGGGGGCGGGGAGGGTGCCCCGCTGGGTCGGCACCTTCCATGCCGTCATGGCCCGGCTGATGACCGAGGAGGCGTCGCAGGTGCCCGGCCTGCCGCGCGGCTTCGCCATCCTGGGGCAGTCCGATGCACGGGCCGTGCTGATGGCGCTCGCCGGGCTGAAGGATGCGCGCGAGGGAATGGCTCTGCAGGATGCGGTGTCGCTGCTGAAGGGGTCCCTTCTCGGCGCACGGGATGCCTGCCCGCAGGGTCCTGCCTTCGCCCGCTTCGAGGCGGAGACCCTGCGGCAGGCGCAGGCCCTGCTCCCCGCCTATCGCGCGGAACTGGACCGCCGCGCGGCGCTGGATTTCGACGACCTGATCACCCGCCCCGTCGAGGCCATGCAGGCGGACCGCGCCCTGGCGCAGCGCTGGGGAACGAGATGGTCGGAGTTGCTAATCGACGAGTACCAGGACACCAACCTGGCCCAGCACCGGCTGATACGCCTTCTGGCGGGGGAACAGGGAAGGGTCTTCGCCGTGGGCGACGACACCCAGTCCATCTATGGCTGGCGGGGCGCCGATGTGTCGCAGATCCGCCGCTTCCGCCGCCAGTATCCGGGGGCTGGGGAGACCATCCGGCTGGAGATCAACTACCGTTCCGCCCGTGCCATCCTGCTGGCGGCGAATGCCGTCGCGGCGCGCGACCCGCAGGCGCTGCGCAAGACCCTGCGGCCGGCCCGGCCCGATGCGAACTGGGGCACACCCCTGCTGTTGCGCGAGGCGGAGACGCCGGAGCAGGAAGGCCGGGCGGTGGTGAAGCATCTTCAGGCGCTGCGCACGGGGGAGGAGGGTCTTCCCTGGAGGGAATGCGCGGTCCTGCTGCGTGCGGGATTCCTGGCGGAGCCTATCCTGGCGGCCCTGGCCGAGGCAGGAATGCCGTTCCGCCGCGTCTCGGAGCGGGAGCCGGAAGTGCCCCGCGATATCCTGGCCGCCCAGGCCTGGCTCCAGCTGGCCATGAGCCATGACGGGCATGGCTGGAACGCCGCCGCCGATGACGCCTTCCGCCGGGCCTGCGCCCATCCGCCCAGAGGGATCTCCGGGCGGCTGTTCGCGCAACTCCGCCAACATGCCGCGGAGACCGGCCTGGCCCTGGCCGCCGCGGCGGAGGACCTGCCCGGCTCCGACGAGGACCGCCTGCGGCTGCGGGCAGTCGCCGATCAGGCGCGGGCACTTGCCGCGGACATCCACAGGCGCCGCCTGCCGCCGGAGGATGCGCTGCAACTGGCCGCCGAGCGGGCCGGGCTGGCCGCCGGGCTGCGGGAAGCGGGGCAGGCGCATCTGGCGGCCTGGGAGGCGGCCTTCAGCGCCGCCGGCCGCTTTGGCAGCCCCGCCGCCTATTGCGAGGCCACGGCGCTGGGAGAGGCGGCGGATGCCGACCTGCAGGCCGACGCCGTGCCGGTGATGACGCTGCACCGCGCGAAGGGCCTTGAATTCGACCATGTGCTGATGCCCGGCCTGGAGGACGGCGTTTTTCCCAGCTACCGGGCGGAGGCGCAGGGCAGCCTCGCAGAGGAGCGCCGTCTTTTCTATGTCGGCCTGACGCGGGCCCGGCGCAGCCTGTGGCTGAGTTGGGTGCGGCACAGGCGGGACTGGGCAGCCAAGCCTTCCCGTTTCCTTGCGGAGATTCCGGAACAGCTTTTCAAAGGCCCGCCCGGCGCCGGGGCGCCTCCCGGCCCGGTCAAGAGGACGCTGCCCCCTCCGACCCAGGCGGAGACGGACCGCCTCGTCGCGGAATTCCACGCCCGCAGGAAGCCTCCCGGATCGGGCCGTAGGAGGGGGGAAGGGTAGGGGCGGCTCGTGGCCGGAGCCGGATCCTCTACCTGGCCTTGCCGATCATCTCCTGCACCTTCGCGGCGAGGGCGCCGAGTTCGAACGGCTTGGTCATCAACATCATTCCGGGTGCCAGGGGCTCCTTCAAGGCGTCCCCGGCATAGCCCGTGATCAGCAGCACCGGCAGGTCTGGCCAGCGCTGGCGTGCGGCGTCGGCCACCTGCCGCCCGTTGAGGCCGTTCGGCAGGCCCAGATCGGTCACCATCAAGGCCACCTGGGGTGCCTCCTGGCCGTAGAGGATGCGCAGCGCCGAAGGGCCATCGGTGGCCTCCAGCACCCGGTAGCCCAGTTCGCGCAGATATTCGGCCGAGACCGAGCGCACCGGCGCCTCATCCTCGACCAGCAGCACGACGCCTTGCCCGGCCGGTTCGGCGAAGCGCCTCCCGGCCGCCGGCTGTGGCACGGCGGCAACGGAATGCTCGCCCTGCCGGTCCGCACGCGGGAGGTAGAGGCGCAGCGTCGTGCCCTGGCCAACGGCGCTGTCGATATGCACCGCGCCATAGGATTGCCGCACGAAGCCATAGATCTGGGAGAGACCGAGACCCGTTCCCTGGCCGAGCGGCTTCGTGGTGAAGAACGGCTCGAAGGCGCGCGCCTTGGTCGCCTCGTCCATTCCGGTGCCGGTATCCGTCACCGCGATCTCGACATAGTCGCCGGGCTGGGCGCCCTCCTGGTAGGCGATCTCCGCCGCGTCCAGATGGACATTGCGGGTGGCGATCGTCAGCCTGCCGCCTTCCGGCATGGCATCGCGCGCGTTGATGGCCAGGTTGAGCAGGGCATGTTCCAGCTGGTTCGGGTCGCACAGCACGGGCCAGGAGCCGTCGCAGAGGCGCAGCTCGACCCGCACCTCGGGCCCGACCGTGCGCCGGATCAGCTCCGTCATGCCCGTGGCCAGCAGATCCGGATTCACCGCGCGGGGATGAAGGGCCTGGCGGCGGGCAAAGGACAGCAGGCGGTGCGTCAGTGCCGCCGCGCGCTCCACCCCCTGCCGCGCCGCATCCACGAAGCGTTCCGCCTCCGCCACACGCCCCTGCGCGACGCGGTGCTGCATCAGCTCCAGGCTGCCCATGATTCCCTGCAGCATGTTGTTGAAGTCATGCGCGATGCCGCCCGTCAGCTGGCCCACCGCCTCCATCTTCTGGGCCTGGCGCAGCGCCTCCTCGGCCTGGATGCGGTCCATGGCCTCGGCCTGCAGGGCATCCAGCGCGCTGCGCAATTCTGCGGTGCGCGTGTCCACCTGCACCTCCAGCGTCTCGTTCAGGTTGCGCAGCGCCGCCTCGCTTTCACGCAGGCGGCCCTCGGCGGCACGGCGCTCGGTCACGTCCTGGCCAATCTTGAGGAAGCCCTGCAGCTTGCCGTCCGGCCCTCGCAGAGCGGTCCTGCTGCCCTCGATGAACACCCGGGAGCCGTCGCGGCGGAGGTGCCAGCGCACATTGGGCGCCGAACCCTTCTCCCGCGCGACCGCAGCCTCCCATTCGGGCACACCCTGCTCGCGGTCCTGCGGTGTGTAGAGCATGGAGCCCGGCTGCCCCACCGCCTCCGCGGCGCTCCACCCGAACACCACAGCCGCGCCTGGCAGCCAGTCCGTGATCCGGTCCTCCGCATCGGTGAGGAAGATCGCGTAGTCGCGCGCCTTCTCGACGATCAGGCGGAAGCGCTCCTCGCTCGCCGCCAGGGCCGCAGTGGCACGATGCAGGGCTTCGCTCTGCGCCTCTGCCGGCGGTGCTTCGGCAGGGACGGGGCCGGCCCCTGGCCTCGCGCGGGCAAGCTCGGCGCGAAGCCGGGCCACCTCGGCGTTCAGCGCTGCCTCGCGGCTTGGCCCGAGGCCGTCCTGCCTATTCTCGCTCATCTGCCTGAAGAGGATGGGCGCCGGCTGTCCGTGCCGCAGGCGCGAATACCAGGGAAGGAGGCGCGATGGAGCGCGCCCTCCCGGGGCGGAGCCAAGCCGACGCGGCCTGTCGCGCGGCAGAATGCAACGTGGATGAGCATGCCATGCAACCTTGATACCCAAGACCGATGCCAGACCTCGACGCGATCTGCCCCTCTAAAGTTGCAGCAGGCAGAAGGGTTGCGGCATGAGTCCCGATGCCGCATGGCCGCACACGCGCAACTGATGCCTGGCCGATTTCCGGCGACTGCAGACTATCACCATGGCCGCTATGGCCGCCCGCGCCTGCAGCAGGCGCCTGCATGCCGCCGGTTGTCCTGTTCGCCGGGGCCATTTCGAGACAGGCTCATGCGGGCCTATGGGAGCCAGGCTATCGTCCGCCGGCGCTTCCGTCCCCCGGCCACCCACAGCCGCCATGCCTTTGCCGTTGCCCCGAAGCTGCTGGGCTGGGCCAAGCGCGAGCAGTGGCGGGCGCAACTTGCCTGCTCGGCGCTCACCATGGCCATCCGGCGGCATGGCGCGCCCGGCTGGGCGTGCGGGAGCAGAGCGTAGGCAGGCCGAGCAAGGTGAGGCAGCTTGTATCCGGCGCTGGCGGGCGATAGCCCAAGGCGCTGCGCGGCCGGACCGTGTTGTCGTGCCGCCACCAGCGCTCGATCTGCACCTCGGCCTCGCAGAGCGAGCAGAAAATCTCCCGCCCCAGCCAACTGCGCACCGCCTTGGCCGCGAACGCCCGCCCGTTGCCAGAGCGGATGTGGTCCGGCGGACCGCGTTCGATAGGCAGCTCGGCCAGGACCCGAAGCACGTCATCTGCACGGCATGAAAGCCGATGCAGGGTTTCGACATCCGCGCCATGGGCGGCAGCGGCAAGGACACCAGACCGTGGCCTTCATAGAAGCTGCGTGACTCCCGAAGAACGTCTTGCCATCCGTTGCGCCGCGCCCCTTCGGTATCCAGGCCAGCAGCTCTCGCGGAGGCCTTCATCGTGCCTTCAGTCCCAGTCGCCGCATGCGGTCCCACAGCGTGGTGCGCGAGACGCCGAGCGCCCGGGCAGCATCGCCGAGCCGGCCTCCATGTTCCGCCAGGACAAGGCTGATATGTTGTCGTTCAGCCAAGTCGCGCGCCTCAGCCAGCGATTGCCTACCTTCTTCGGTTGAATCACTGGAGTTGGAGGACGTCGGCTGGCCAACAGGATGCGGGCCTGCCGCAGCATCAGGTGGTTCGCCGCTCCGGGAACGCTCCGGAAAGAGATCCGCCGCGCCAATCTGCGAGGTGGCGGCGAATAGCGCCGCACGCTCGATACGGTTGCGCAATTCACGAAGATTGCCGGGCCAGGAATGTGCCCGCAACGCCGCCAGCCCGTCCGCAGCGAAATTGAATGATGTCTCGGCTCTGCCGCCCGTGACGCGACGCAGGAAGTAGCATGCGAGCTCGTCGATATCCTCAGGCCGGTCACGCAGCGGCGGCACAATCAGGTCCAGGACTGAGAGCCGGAACCAGAGATCCTGCCGGAAGCTGCTCCTTGTCGTCATGGACCGCAGATCGGCATGCGTGGCCGCTACAATCCGAGCTCGGAAGGGGCGGGGCCGGCGGGCACCCACAGGTAGGAATACCTGCTCCTCGACCAAACGGAGCAGACGAGCCTGAAGTGCCGTGCTCAGTTCGGCGATCTCGTCAAGGAATAGCGTGCCGGCGCCGGCCTGCCCAACAAGCCCTGGGACCTCCTCGGCAGCAGATCCTTGGCCCACACCTTCCTGACCAAGCAGAACGGCTTCGGCCTGTGCCAGCTCGGCCGGCAGAGCGGCGCAATCAACCACCACGAAGGGTTCCTGCGCCCGCGAGCCCATGTCATGCAGCATGCGCGCCATGTAACCCTTGCCGGCGCCGCTCTCTCCGGTGATCAGCACCGGAACTCCTGTTTCTGCGGTGCGCCCAAGCAGGCTGTGCAGGGCCCGCATGGGCGGCGAGCGCCAGCCGGGCATGCCCTGCGCCCCTGCGGCGCCGGCCTCAGGATCCGCGCGTGCACGCTGCAACTCGGCAAAGCCGGACAGTTTGTGGAGGAGCTGCTGCACTGGGAAAGGCTTGGCCAGGTAGTCATCCACGCCAAGGCGCATCAGGCGCACGGCTTGCTCGATGCCCCCATAGGCTGTCATCACCACCACCGGTGTCGTACCGAGCTCCGGCATCAGCCGTGCGATGAGAGCTTCGCCGCTCTCGTCGGGCAGGCGGATGTCGCAGAGCACCATTGTCGGCCGATGGCGGCGCAGCAGCGCCTCTCCTTCTGCGGCAGAGCGTACCCAGTGCGTGGCAACTCCGGCCAGCCGCAGACGCTGCACCAGCGATCGGCCCAGAACGGCGTCGTCCTCGATCAGCGCCACGGAAAGCGCGGCTTCCTGGTTCATGCGAGAAGCTCCGGAGGCATTGGCTCGTTCTGCGACGATGCGGCGGCGGCCTGCAGGATGATACGCGTGCCACGCCCACCTGCTCCAGGCTGCACCGCGATCTCCACGGCCAGTTGCTGACCGAGGGCGGCAACCACCTCCAGCCCGAGCCCGAGGACAGGCGCCGCATCGTCCTCTACGGGGGAAGCAGGGCTGCAAAGCCGCCGCTCCGCGGCTGGCGAAAGGCCCGCACCGCTGTCCTCGACCACAACGGCGAGCCGCGCATCGGTTCCCACCTTCACTTCCAGCCGGACGCGGCCACCCGCTGGCGTGGCCGCAACCGCATTCAGCAGGAGGTTGAGCACCATCTGCCGTAGACGCAGCGCGTCCACGGGGAAAGGTTCTGGCAGCGCCACGCACCAGTCGAGCGCAATGCCACGCCGCTGTGCGGCAGGGGTGACGAGCACGCGCAGATCCTCGAAATCCGCTGCGGCGAGGAAGCGTGGCGGACCCCAGTCACGGTGCACGGCCAGGGTCGAGGCAACGACCCGCTCAATCTGGCGCAAACCTCGTTCCAGAACGTCCAGCGCCTCATTCCGCTCGTGCTCGTCATGGCCGAACTGTCGCGCCGTCTCAACGGCGGTCAGCATGCCAGCGAGCGGGTTCCGCACCTCATGCGCGACGGTCCCGACGAGCCGGCCGAGCAATGCCGCCCGCTCCCGTTCGGCCAGACGCCGGGAGAGGTTTTCCCGCCTGGTGAGCTGCGCGACCATGCCGTTGAAAGCATGCCCCAGCCGACCTGCCTCGCTGTCCGAGGGCGGCATCATAGGCTCGGCAAGCGGTTCGAGCTGCCCGGCCCCGACCCGCCGCAGCGCCTGAGTGATGGCTAGCACTGGCTTGAGGGCGTAGCGCGCGGCAAGTGCGGAGAAGGCCGCGCCGATCAAGGCGATGGCCAGGCCGAAGCTCAGCATCGCCAGGTCAAGCCGGCGCCGGCGCTCCGTGATGGAAGAGACGTCGAGCTTCGCTGCGACCACGCCGATCACCTGCCCACGGTCCTTGAGCGGGCGCTGCGCCCAGACCGCGTCGCCATCGGTGGCCAATTCCCAGATATGGCCACGCAGGCCGCGGGCAAAGGGGGCAGGCCATTCAGGGTTGGGGCCGATTCCGGCGGAGGCAAGCCGCTGGCCATCCGCAGAGCCGATGACAATCCGCCGTTCCCGGATGCCTTCCTGAAAGCCAAGCGCGCGCTGCAGGGCTTCCTGGAGCGCCTCTGCGTCACCATTCCGCACCGCTGGCAGTACCGCGGCGGCAAGACCATCGAGATACACCCGGCCCAGGCGCTCTGCCTCCTGATCCAATCGTTGCCCCATCGCCCAGCTGACGAGTTGTCCTGTCGTCACGGTGAACAGGAACACAGTGGCTGCCGTGAGGAGCGGCACACGAAGGGCAAGCGGCGGGAGAGGAAGACGGAATGCCATCGGGGAGAATCGCAATGTCTGCTGCCACTTCTGCTCAACGCCAATGCGGCGCTGTCGTCGCCTGCTCAGCGAAGGAGGAAGTCAGGGCGGCTTCGGGCCGGTTGCCGCCAGGGTCGCTTGCTGAACCGTAGAGCGAAGTATGAAAGCACGATGCGCCAAAGTATCGCAAATTCGAAACCGCCAATGTTCGGATTAATGAACACGCTTTCCGAATTCTGAACATGCATCTGAAGATCTTTTACAAATAAAATCATGAACAAGCGCAGGCTTTACTGCAACCTGTTCGCCGTGCCTTTTGTTATTGAAGCGGTCGGGACAAACCATTGTCCGGCATCGGCAAAGGTCATGCCTGGCGTGGGCGGCCATTCCAGCTCTGACCGATCCGGCACAGGGTTTGACGGGTCTTCGCCCGCTCGACCACGGGCAAGGAACGTGGCCATGGCGCATGCGGCCCAGGACATAGAAGCCAGACGGCCGGAGATGACAGACAGCGCCCGTATGAAAGGCTCGGCCGAACAGACCGACGGCGCAGTGAAGAAGGACGCTGGCACCATGACGGGTGATGAGAAGATGAAGCGTAGGGCCGAATGAACCAAGAAGGTAAGGCTCGGAACGTTGTTGGCCGCGCCAAGGTCGCCGCTCAGGGTGCGCTTGGGAAGAATCGCGGGCAGGCCGTCATCGCTCTCGGCCAGAGCGGAGAGCCTGCGGAGCAGGATACGTCACCGGCGCCTCAAGCAGAATAACGTCATGGCGGGAACGGCGTCCGGCTGGCGCAACATCATCGGGCAGAAGCGGGCTGTTCCCGGGCCGAAATTCCTTGACCAAGGAGATGATTATGATTGGCGGCATTCTGAAGCTCCTCGGCGGCACCATCGGCCTGATCTTCCTGATCGGCCTGCTTGTCGTCATCGGGTTGCTTGCACTGATCTTCTAGGCCTTTGGGCGGCGCCATCCCCACAGGCGGCGACCAACTGCGGCCCGAGGCGCTGCCCGCTGTGCAACCCTGCTGCAGCCAGGCAGGCGCGAGGGCGGCAAAGCACCCAGGAATACTCAACACCAGCCTGGAGAAACCCAAGACATGGCTTCAAAGCTTCACACGGCTGCTGCGGCGGCACTTCTTGTCGTTGCCCTCGGGGTAGCGGCTTGCGATGACGCTTCGGACTCTGGCGGCCAAGCCGATCAGACCTCCGGGCAGACCGGCACGACTGGCACCGGCACGACTGGCACCGGCACGACTGGCACCGGCACGACTGGCACCGGCACGACCGGCACCGGCACAACCGGCACCACTCCATAATCTCTGCTGGCCGCCGGCGGGAACATGCGGCTCTACCGGCGGCACCAACGCCACTCTTTCGACTTGTGCGTGAAGCAGAAAGAGAAGCTCCGAGCTTGACCTTGGCGAACAGCCTAAGGTGGCCGACCTGCGCCGCCATTCCGCAATGGAGCTTCTGCAGATATTTTTGTGAGCGCGGCGGGGAAAGCGTTATTGGCAAGCAACCAATTTTCAAAAATAAGCTTCCCCACGCGAAGTCACTGCCTCGGAAGCTATGCAGTTTCCCACTGCACCCTTTGCTCGACCGGCTTGAGAAAGGCCTTTGCACCAAAGCTGGTTTCGATGGCGCCTGACGGCGTCGTTCACGCCGGTAACTTGAGAATTTGGAACATCGAACCGCGCAGCCCGCACGACCGGAGGTAGAAACAATGAGCGACAGACTTGCCGGCCGGCTCGAAGCGCTTTCTGCGCTGACAGGTATCCGTCTCGTCAGGCAAAGCGGCGAGCCGGCGCGGTTGCCAGCGGCGCTGCGCCTCCTCCGGCCGCATCAGTGGGTCAAGAACGCCATTGTCGCGTCGCCATTGCTGCTCTTCCCGGCAGATCTCACCCTTGAAAACCTATACCTTATCATTTCGGCCGTGGTCAGCTTCTGCCTGCTGGCCAGTGCCGTCTATATCATCAATGATATCTGTGACCGGGAAGCCGATCGCGTGCACCCGGTCAAGCGGTTCCGCCCGATTGCCAGCGGCGCCATCAGCCTGCAGATCGCCCTCTTGCTTGCAGCCTTCGCGCTGCTGGCCGGCCTGGGTCTGGGATTGTGGCTAAGCCCCCGGTTCGCTGCCATCGGTGCCGTCTATTTTGCGGCCAATCTTGCCTACTCCTTCGGTTTGAAGAATGCCTCGATCATCGACGTCATGATCATCGCGCTCGGCTTTGTGCTGCGCATCGTGGCCGGCACGGTCGCGATCGGCGTCACCGCCGGGGTTTGGGTGATGGTCTGCGTTGGGCTGGCCGCCTTGTTCCTGGCCCTCGCCAAGCGGCGCGATGACGTGGTGCGCGCGCTCGACACTGCGCATCGCAGGAGCCTGAACGGCTACAACAAGCTCTTCCTGGACACCGCCATCGCCGTCGTGCTCGGCGCGCTGCTGGTCGCCTATGTCATCTACACGACAAACGAGGCCGCTGTGGCCCGGTTCGGCACGCCCGATCTCTACCTCACCTTGCCCTTCGTGCTCGCCGGCATTCTGCGCTACCTGCAGATCACGCTGGTGGAAGAACGTTCCGGCGCGCCGACGGTGATCCTGCTGACCGACCGTTTCATGATTGGCAGCCTGGCGTGCTGGGCGGTCAGCTTTGCCTTGCTGGTGCATCTGTGATGCTGGCCCTGGAGGCGCTGCCGGCGCCGAAGCTGCGCCGCCTGGAGTTCGGCATCATCGCCGTCATCGGTCTTTTCGCCATTGGCATGGCCGTGGCGGCGGCGCTAGCCGGCGGGCCGGAGGTCTGGTCGCATCTGCGTTCGCTCAGTCTGCCGCTGACGGTTGCCCTGCTCGGCCTGTCGCTGGCGAACTACCTGCTGCGCGGCCTGCGCTGGCACCTCTACAGCCGCCGGGTTGGCGCGGAAGTCTCGCTATGGCAGTCACTGTTCTACTACATCTCGGGCTTCGCCCTGACCACGACCCCGGGCCGGGTTGGCGAGGCCTTCCGCCTCTGGATGATGCAGCGCTGCAACGGCACGCCCTATGAGCGGACGCTTCCGGTGCTGGTCGCCGACCGGCTTAGCGATCTCGGCGCGGTTGGCCTGCTGATGCTGTTCTGCCTTCTGACCGCCTCGCCGCAGCCCTGGCTGCTGGCCACTGCCCTTGTCGCCACCTTCGTCTCCTTTCTCCTGGCCTTGCGGCCACAGATAGCGCTGGCCATGGTGGGTATGACCTTTCGTGCCACCGGCCGGTGGCCGCGGCTTTTCGGCCGGTTGCGCGGCATGGTTCGGCGGATGACGGCACTTTTCTCGCCGGAGGTGTTGCTGCTGACCCTTACCCTGGCCTTGGCCGGCTGGCTGGCCGAGTGTTATGCCTTCTTCCTGATCCTGCAGGCTTTCGGCGCGGAGGTGCCTTTGCATCATGCCGTCCTCATCTTCACCGCCGGCATGCTGGTGGGTGCGGTCACCCTGATCCCTGGCGGCGTGGGCGGCACGGAGGCAACCATGCTGGCCCTGCTCGCCGCCCAGGGCGTGCCGATGGAGCTGGCCATTCCAGCCATCGCGGTGATCCGCGTGACGACGCTCTGGTTTGCCGTCGCTCTGGGCTGCCTCGCCCTGCCGCAGGCCCTTCGCCGCGCCCGGCAGGCTCTCTGATGGCCTGGAAGCGGATGGCGCTACAGGGCTGGGGGCGCGTCACGCGCGCCGAGACCCTGGCCAGCCGGCCCGAGCGGCAGCGCGAGGTTGCTCCGCTGCTCCTTGCGCCCGAGGCGGCACCGGGCGTGATCGCCTATGGTGGCGGCCGCAGCTATGGCGACGTGGCGCTGAATTCCGGCGGCGCGACGCTGCTGACCCAGCGCCTCAACCGCCTGCTGGATTTCGTGCCGGACACCGGCCTGCTGGTCTGCGAGGCCGGCGTGACCTTCCAGGACATCCTGCGCACCTTCCTGCCACGCGGCTATGCCGCGCCCGTCTCGCCGGGAACCGCCTTCGTCACCATCGGCGGCGCCATTGCCAACGACGTGCATGGCAAGAACCACGACCGCCACGGCAGCTTCGGCGACCATCTGGCCTGGATCGAGCTGGTGCTGCCTGACGGCCGACTGGTGCGCGCCTCGCGCGAGGAGGAAGCGGAGCTCTTCGCCGCCACCATCGGTGGTCTGGGCCTGACCGGCCTGATCCTGCGCGCCGCCTTCCATCTGCAGAATGCGCCCTCGACGCATTTCGTGGTGCACGAGCGCCGCCTGCCCGACCTGCAGAGCTTCATGGCCGCCTTCGCCGAGGTACGGCGCCAGGCCACCTACTCGGTCGGCTGGATCGACGGCGTGGCGCGCGGTGGGCAACTGGGGCGCGGCATCCTGCAGACGGCGGAATATGCCACCGGCGAGGTGCCGCGCGCACGGCCCGCCCGGGAGCGCCGCATGCCGGTGGACCTGCCGGCCCTCGCACTGAACCGCCACAGCGTCCGCCTGTTCAACGAGGCCTATTTCCGCCGCGTCCCGGCTGCGGGGCGCGAGCGCATCCTGCCGGTGGAGCAGTTCCTCTATCCGCTCGACGCGGTGCTGGACTGGAACCGCCTCTACGGCAAGCGCGGCTTCTACCAGTTGCAATGCGTGCTGCCCGACGCGGCGGCCGAGCGTGGCCTGCCGGCGCTGATGGAGCGGGTTGCCGAGGCTGGCGCCGCCTCCTTTCTGGCGGTGCTCAAGACGCTTGGTGAGCGTGGGCGGGGTTATCTTTCCTTCCCTCTGCCGGGCTTCACCCTGGCACTGGACCTTCCAGCCCGCCCGGAGACCCCTGCGCTGATGGCCCAGCTTGAAGCCATGATCCTCGACCATGGTGGCCGGGTCTACCTGGCCAAGGACGCCTGCCTCTCGCCTGAGGGCTTCCGCCGCATGTATCCCGAGCTGCCGCACCTGCAGGCGGTGCTGCAGCGGGTGGACCCCGCCGGCCGCATGCGCTCGGACATGGCGCGGCGCCTGCAGATCCATGGTGCGGCATGACGGCCGATCTCTGGGTGGTGCTCGGTGCCAGTTCCTCTGTCGCCCGCGCCTTCGCCCGCGCTGCGGCGGAAGGTGGGGCCGACCTCGTGCTCGCCGGGCGCGACCAGGCCGACCTCGCCGACACCGCCGCCGACCTGCGCCTGCGCACCGGGCGCCGGGTGGAGTGCCTCGACTTCGACGCCGCCGGCTTCGACAGCCATGACGCCTTCGTCGAGACCTGCTGGCGGCTGGCCGAAGGGCACCGCCTGAACCTCTTCTTCGCCGCTGGCAGCATGCCGGACCAGGAAGCGGCCATGCGCGACTTCCGGTTGGCGCGCTCCATCGTGGAGGTGAACTTTCTCAGCGTGGTCTCGCTGCTGAACCGGCTGGAACCCGGTCTGCGTGCACAGCGCGGCGGCGCCGTGGTGGTGCTCGGCTCGGTGGCCGGTGACCGTGGGCGGCGCAAGAATTTCCTCTACGGCTCGGCGAAGGCGGGGTTGCACGCCTACCTCCAGGGTATGCGCGGTCGCCTGCTGGCCGACGGCGTGCGCGTCGTCACCGTGAAGCCCGGCTTCCTCGACACGGCCATGACCTGGGGCCTGCCAGGCCTTTTCCTGGTGGCCTCGCCCCAGGCGGCGGCACGTGCCGGCCTGCAGGCTGCCGGAAAGGGACGCGACGAGATCTATTATCCCGGCTTCTGGCGCCTGATCATGCTGATCATCAAAGCCATTCCCGAGAGGCTGTTCAAGCGCCTTTCCATCTGACGCAGGAGCATCCGTGGACCTCACCTATCCGCTCGCCCCCCTGCTTGGCTATCTCGCTGCAGGCAGCCTGAAGTTCGCCATCAACACGCTGCGCGACCGCAAGGCCGCCTGGCGCGGCATCGGCCTCGGCGGCGCCGTCAGCACGCACACCACCATCGTCTGGACCACCTGCTGGCTGCTCGGCTTCCGTGACGGCTTTGGCCAGCCGGCCTTCTCGGTGGCACTGACCCTGGCGGTGATCGTGATGATCGATGCCATGGACCTGCGCCAGAAGATCGGCGCCCAGGCCCTGGCGCTGAAAGCGGCCTTTCCCGAGCGGCCTGATGTGGCGGCGCTGCGCGGGCGCCTCGGGCACAAGCCCCAAGAGGTTCTGGGCGGCATCGCGCTCGGCGCCCTTTGCGCCGCGATGCTCAACTGGCTCTGAGCCTCCCGGAGGGCCACGCTGTGGCGGGCGCTGCTGTTTCTCCACACTCTCGTCACATTCCCGCCCTACCCGGGATCGGTCCGCCACTGCGCGGCATCCCTCTGCCCAGAGCCGGAAAAATGGCATGACTGGTCGCTTTCGCTTTGCGCATTCGTGGCGTTGGATGCTCCTGGCCCTCGCCCTGCTGCCGGTCCATCGCTCCTCCTCCGCGACCAACAGCACCTCGCATGCCAGCGGGCCTGAGATACGCAAGATCTGCCAGGTGGTCGGCGAGTTCGATCGCCAGCAGGGCATGCCCACCGTCAATGCCACGGAGCGCCGGTTCAAGTTCTGGGGGGCCGATCTCGGCGCCTCCTTCGAGCATAAGGGCAGGCTCTACTTCCTGTTCGGCGACACGCATCCGAGTGGCGGTCTGGTCCGCGCGCGAGACGCGGATTCCATGGCGGTCAGTGACACCACCAACCCGCGGGACTGCATCCGCCTATCGTTTCTGACGGACCCGGATGGCGGCTTCCGCCAACTGCAGATCCCCGGCGTGTATTCCGGTGCCTTCGCGGTGCCGACAGGCGGCTTCAGCCTCAACGGCCGCATGTACATCCTGGCCACTGGCGATCATCGCGAGCGCGGGAATGTCGGCCGTTCCGTCCTCGCGCGGTCGGATGATGACGGGCACGAATTCCGCTACCTCTACGACATCTCGCGCGACAAGATGGTGCATGTCGCGCCGGTGCTTGTATCTGCAGGGCAGGTGCAGAACCTGCCGGCCCCCGACGGCGCCGGCGTGCTGCTCTGGGGCAGCGGCGACTTCCGCCGCAGCAACCCGCATCTTGCCTTCCTGCCTGCCGGCGCCGTCGAGGATACGAGCGCATTGCGGCATTTCGCCGGCCTCGACCCGGTGACGAAGACGCCGCGCTGGAGCGCCGACGAGGCGGAGAGCGTGCCGCTTTTCGACCAGCCCTGCCTCGGCGAACTCTCGGCCGGCTGGAACGCCTTTCTCCAGAAATGGATGCTGCTCTATACCTGCGGCGGCCCGCGCGCCGCCACGTTCCTGCGCACCGCCGATCAGCCCTGGGGCCCCTGGTCGGCGCCGGAGGCGCTGGTCGATCCGGCGCGGGAAGACGGTGAATGCGGCTTCATCAGCGCCGGGCGGCCGCCGCAGCAGCAGCCCGCGTTGCTGCAGCTTGTCCGCCTCGGCCGCCGCTGCCACACGGTGTCGGATCCGCACACGCCTTTCACACCGGGCGAGGCATATGGGCCCTACCTGATCTCCCCCTTCACCGAGGGCGAGCCCGGTCTCTCCTCAACGATCTATTTCCTCGTCTCCACCTGGAACCCCTATACCGTCGTGCTGATGCAGGCGACGCTCCGCGCTGGCAACGGCCCCATCCTGCGCGACGCCGCGCCACTGGCGCGGCACCCCTGAAATCCGCCTTCGGCTGCTGGGGTGAACCAGCAGCCAGCTTGGACGTTAGTGTCGGCTGCAAGAGGCCTTCCCCAGCGAGAGCGAGCACCCCCCTGATGCCCCTCAGCGATCTGTCTGTCGGAACGGCGGCCGTCCCGCACCGCTCCTGGCGCGTGCACATCACCAGCGCCGCCTGGGCGCATGTCACCCTGGCGCTCTGCCTCGTGGTGGCTCTGCTGCCGCTGCTGGCCACCAGCATGCCGCCCTTGTTCGACTATCCCAACCACCTGGCCCGGGTTGACGCTATCAATCACTGGGCCAGCAGCCCCGGCCTGCAGGCGAACTACCGGCTTGCCAGCTTTCTGATTCCGAACATGCTGTCGGACGTGGTGATGCTGGCACTGATGCAGGTCGCCGATGCGCGGGCGGCGGGCCTTCTGCTGCTGGCCCTGACCTTCATCCTCACGCTGGGCGGTCTCTACCTTCTCAATCGGGCCGTGGCCGGCCGCTACAGCGTCTGGCCCCTTCTGGCCGGCGTCTTCCTGACCAACGAAATGTTCTTCTGGGGCTTTCTCAACTACAACCTGGGTCTCGCCCTGCTGCCTTGGGGCCTCGCCGCCTGGCTGCTGATGGAGGGACGGCCGCGCTGGCAGCAGGTGGTGCTGGGCGCATTCTTCGCACTGCTGATCTTTCTCGCGCACCTCGTCGCCTTCGGCCTCTACGCGGTGGCCATCGCAGCGCTGGAGCTGCGGCACGCCTGGCTGCGGCGGCGCGAGGGGCTTGGCCCTGCCTTCCTGCGCCTCGTTGCGTCGGCTTCGCAATTCATCCCGGCCCTGGTGCTCTACTGGGCGATCAGCCCGTCGCACGGCCTGCCGCTGAGCCCGCACTTCAACTTCAGCGCCTTCGTCAAGCTCTCTCCCTTCACCCGCCTGCTTTCCTCCGGCAACCCGCATGCGGATGCCGCGGCCTCGCTGATCTCGCTGGCAGCCCTGGTGCTGGCGCTGACGATGCGGCAGGTCCGGCTACATCCCGGCCTGTTGCTGGTTGCCGCGCTCTTCGCCCTGCTGGTGCTGGTGCTGCCCTATTCGGCGATGGAGTCATTCTTCCTGGACTGGCGGATCGCCATCGCCGCGGCCTTCATGCTGCTCGCTGCAATCGTGCCACGCCGCCCGCGCCCGCTGGCGACAGCGATTGCTTCCATGGTCATCCTGCTGCTGCTGGGCTCGCGCAGCTACGTTCTGGCGCAGGACTGGCGCGTCCAGGGGAAGGTGATCGGCGAGATGGTCGCGGCCTTCCAGCGCATTCCGCCGGGAAGCTTCATTATTCCCGCCGCGCGCTACCCGATTGAACTCGGCGACTGGACGCAGACGCGCCGCATGCGGCCGCCGCCCGAACACATCGTCGCCTATGCGATGATTGACCGCCAGGCCATCATCCCCAGCCTCTTCGCCAAGGCGGGGCAGAATCCGCTCGTCTTCGAGCCGCTCCTGCCGGAGATGAAAGCCTTGGACCGTGGCCCGATCGCCCGCGTGCCGGACGCGGCGGCGTTCCGCCCGCTGGTCCAGAACGCGCTGGCCGTGGCCTCGCGGGCCGATGAGGTGCAGCCGCCGCTCGCGGGAGTCTACATCGCCATGTACCAGTGGGGCTGCGAGGACTGGCTGGCGGGCCTTGCCGTGCAGCCGGTGGCCTGTGGCCAGGGCTTCTCGGTGATGCGTGTCGTGCCGCCGGCCAAGGCCTCAGAGGAGGCCGGGTGATGGCGGCGTCGCTCTCTCATCCAGCGCGGCGCGCGCTGGCCGCTGCCCTGTGCCTGCTGCTGCTGCCGCTCATCGTCTGGAGCCTTGCGCGGGCACTGCCAACGCCGGGGCTTCTGGACTATGGCTCCTTCATCGCCTCCGGCCGGGCGGCCTCCGAGGGCCTTGACCCCTATGGCATCTATCCGCTGACGTTCCACGTGGCGTTGCCGGGCTTCGAATCCTGGAACCCCAACCTCAATCCGCCGGCCGCGCTGCCGCTGTTTCAGTTGCTTGGCTTGCTGGACCCGCATGAGGGCTTCCGCCTGTGGTGGAGCATTTCTGTGCTCTGCTACGTCGCGACGATCCTGCTGCTGGTGCGCCGCCAGGGCAGCGGCGATGGGCGCTGGCTGGCTGCTCTCTGGGCTTTCGCCCTTGCCGGGTTCTGGGACACGCTGTGGGCGGGGCCTGGCGGCGGGTGTTGCCATCGGGCTCGTCGTTGCAGTGAAGCCGAACTTCGCTGTCTGGCCGGTCTTGCTGTTCCTCTCAGGCTATTACCGGCCTGCAGTTTCTGCTGGCGTCACGGCGCTCCTGCTCAGCCTTCTGCCCGTGCTGCTCTACGGGCCTGAGGTCTACCAGCAATGGTTCGCAGTGCTCGCCGCGGAAGGGAACCGCGCCGTTTTCCTCACCAACGCCTCGCTGGCCGGCTTGCTGCAGCGAGGCGGGCTCGGTGCCTTTGCGGCGCCCGCCGGCGCCTTGGTGCTGGGCGCGCTTGCCCTCTGGGCCTGGCGCTGCCGGCCCAGCCTGGCACAGGCGAGTGCGCTGGGCCTGGTTGGTGCGTTGCTCGCCTCACCGCTCGCCTGGGTGCATTACACGCTTTTCCTGTTGCCTGTTTTTCTCCTCCGGCCGTTGAACTGGGCTCTCAGTTTGGCGGCGGTGCTGTTGTTGATCCCGGTCCCTTGGGTTCTGGCCTTCATGGGATCACCTGCCTGGGTCCAGGCGACGTTCGGCTCCATCTACGGATGGGCGGTGCTGCTGTGCCTTGTTGGCGCGATTGCCGGCATGGAGTGCCGGGCTGGCGGAGAGAGACGCCTGCGGCGGCAGGCCGCCTCCGCCGACCTTGCCCAAGGATCCGGAGCAAGCTGAAGCCTGCCCGGGAGAACCCCCCTGCTGCCGTGTACGCCGAAATCTGCTGGCAGCCGGTGGGGCAGGGGGACGTCTCGGATCACCGGGGGCTACACGGCCCGAAGATGCACCGCCACCTCCCGAGACTACACACCTAATCAGGCTCAATCGGGCCGCTACCACGAGTTGCGGCCGCCGATTGAGACTCCTTGTACTATATCCGTCCCGCTCGGGGGGCAGCGGCGGCTCCAGCCAGCGGTGCCGCACGCTCAGGCAGCACGCCGTTGAACAGCAGCCGCAGCACAGGGCGGCGACGGACCAGTTGCTGATGAAACCCCAGCGACAGGATCGTGGAAGCCGCCACCAGCAGCACGAACTGCAGCAGCACCGGAATCCCGCTGCCCATCATAAGCACCACGCCGAACACGATGAAAACCTGGTGCACCAGGTAGACGGTGAAGGAAGAGTCCACCGCGATCTGCACCAGCCTGTTGGCGCCCTGAAAGCAGGCCCGCATCCCCGACATCAGGATATGGGCGAACAGGATGCCGACGACGGGCATCAGGAAAAAGGTCACGGCCCGGTAGATGTCCTCGTCCCGCCACTGCACAGCGGCCAGTGCCGCCGCCAGGACAAGCCCTGCCGCCCACATCCACCAGTGGATGCGCGTGAAGCGGTCCAGCCAGTCGCGGCGCAGCGCAAGGGCGGCACCGCACAGGAAGACGGGCAGATGGGCCGAGGTGCGCGCCAGCACCAACATGCCATGAAGGGTCGAGTTGAGGCCCAGGACACTCAGCGCCACCACCGTGCCCAGCGCAGCGACCCCGCTGAACAGCAGCAGGCCAGGCGCCACCCACCAGCGCGAAGCCATCAACCCGGCAACCCTGTCGGCGCGGCGCGCCAGCGCAGGCATCCAGCGCAGGCGCAACAGCACCGCCAGGATCGAGGAATAGATCAGCAGATCGATCAGGAACCAGAGGTGCGACACCCAGGGCTCGCCAGGTGTCGCCAGCATGCTGAGCCACAGATCCAAGACCTGGCTGGGTTCAGCCTGCCAAAGCGCCCTTCCCAGCATGAGCAGCGGATTGATCAGGATCGTGGCGGCAGCCAGAGGCACGCCGAGGCGGACCAGGCGGCTTCGCCACCAGGACCCGGGACGCCGCTGACAGAGCATCATTGCAAAGAACCCGGCGATCAGGAGGAACACCGGCATGCGGAAGGTGTGGCTGAGCTGCGCCGCCCAGCTCAGCAGGGCCGAGTCCCGCTCCGCTTCGACGATCCAGGCCTGATGGGACGAGAAGGCCAGCGCCGCATGGTAGGGAATGCCCAGGAACATCAGAATGGCGCGCAGATAGTCCAGGTAGTGATGGCGCTCATTCTTGGATGGTTCGCAACTTCGATCAGCTGTCATTCCCACTCGATCCGCCAGGGCTGTTGTGCAGGGCGCTGTTGAGCAGCGCGGTGAAGATAGGTCTGCCCGAAACCGGACAGCAGCATCAGCAGGACGCCGGGAGGGCTGGCGAAAGCCGTGCAGGCTCTTCCCTCCCATGCCGGCGCGGGGCCTAGCGGAAGACCAGAGCCGGCACGCGGCACTCGCGCAGCAATGTGGAGGTGACACTGCCGAGGAACATCCGCGTCAGCACACCATGGCCATAGGCGCCCATGACAAGCAGATCAGCCCCGCTTTCGGCGACCACGCGGGCTATGACGTCTTCCGGCCTTCCGGGCAGGATCTGCATACGAACGTCCAGGCCAGCCTCACCAAGCCTGAAGCGCGCCTCAGCCAGCCCCTCCTCGTCGGTACCGGCATTTCCGACGGTGAGTAGATGAACCGAGACACCATGCAGGAGCGGCTGCCGCGCCAGATATTCGACGGCCTTGCGGGAGGCGGCGCGGCCATCATAGGCGATCACCGCCCGGCTGATCGGCTTGAAGGCGCGTGAGGCGACCAGGACCGGGCAAATGCTGGTGCGCAGCACCCGCTCCAGGTTGCTGCCCAGATGGCCCTTGGCAAAGTCTGCCGCCTCGCCGCGCTTGCCGACGACAACCAGATCGGCGGCTTTCTCGAACTCCGGCAGCGCCTCCACCAGCGCCCCATGGCGGAGGGTGAGGGTGACCTCGGCAATGCCCGCAGCGCGCAACACCCGCTCGGCGTCTTCCAGGATGGCTCTTGATCGCTGCTGTGCGAGGCGCCCCTGAGCCTCGTCCAGCTCGACCATCTTCCGGAGAAGATCCTGTGAGGCGTCAAATCCGATGGCACCGCTCAACTCCGCTTCCCTGGCTGCGCCGGGGTGACGGTCCAGCATGTGCAGGACCTCCACGGCCGCGTTCAGGCGGGAAGCCGCCCAGGCGGCATGCCCATAAATACTCGGCGCATAGATCGAGCCGTCGGTGCAGGCGAGTATTCTGGCCATATGATCCCCCCCTCAGTGTGCCGAGAGTTGCTCGAGCGCATCCGGCTTGTCGTGCATTGCCAGGCGGTCGACGAGTGAGATGCTCTCCTCGTTCAGCCCGACGATTTCCACCTGTGTGCCTTCGCGGCGGAATTTCAGCACCACACGATCCAGCGCGGCAACGCCTGTCAGATCCCAGAAGTGGCCTTGCGTGACGTCGATAGTGACGCGCTCCAACACTTCGCGGAAGTCAAAGGCGTCGCCAAAGGAGGCTGCCGAAGCGAAAAAGATGTTGCCGCGGACGTAGTATGTACGCGCCTTGCCATCGGCTGAGAGTTCCGACCGGACGCGGACAATGCGCGCCACCTTCCGGGCGAAGAAGAGGCCGGAGAGCATCACGCCGACGAGAACGCCCTGGGCCAGATCATGCGTGGCGACCACCACGGCGACCGTGGCCAGCATCACGGTGCTGGAGCTCTTGGGATGCACGCGCAGATTGGCAACCGAGCGCCAGTTGAAGGTCCCGATTGCGACCATGATCATCACCGCGACCAGGGCGGCCATCGGGATCTGCCGCACCCATTCGCCGAGCACCAGGATCAGGAAGAGCAGGAAGACGCCGGCGAACAGCGTCGAAAGTCGTCCGCGTCCACCGGATTTTACATTGATGACGGATTGGCCAATCATTGCGCATCCCGCCATGCCGCCAAAGAAACCGGAGACGATGTTGGCGATGCCCTGGCCGTTGCACTCGCGATTCTTGTCGCTGGGCGTATCAGTAAGATCATCGATGATGGACGCCGTCATCAGCGATTCCAGGAGGCCGACCACGGTTAAGGTCACTGCTGTGGGCAGGATGATCCGCAGCGTCTCGAGGTTGAGCGGTATATCGGGAAACAGAAAGAACGGCAGCTCGGCCGGAAGCTCGCCCATGTCGCCAACCGTGCGCAGCGGCATGCCGCTGGCGATGGCGAGGATGGTCAGCACGACGATGGCGATGAGCGGCGACGGCACCGCCGTGGTCAGACGCGGCAGCAGATAGATGATGGCCAAGCCCAGCGCTGTCATGGCGTAGGTCTGCCAGCCATGCCCCACCAGTTCCGGGATCTGCGCCATGAAGATCAGAATGGCCAGGGCGTTGACGAAGCCGGTCATCACTGAGCGTGAGACGAAGCGCATCAGATCGCCGAGCCGCAGAAGACCCGCGATGATCTGGAGGATGCCGGTGAGAATGGTGGCAGCGAGCAGGTATTGCAGGCCATGGTCCCGCACCAGCGTGACCATCACCAGCGCCATGGCGCCAGTGGCCGCGGAAATCATCGCTGGGCGGCCACCCGTGAATGCGATCACTACGGCAATGCAGAAGGAAGCGTAGAGGCCAACTTTCGGGTCCACGCCCGCGATGATGGAGAAGGCGATTGCCTCTGGAATGAGGGCGAGAGCCACGACCATGCCCGCGAGAAGATCCCCGCGGATATTGCCGAACCACTCGGCCCTTATATTGGCCAAGCTCATGGCAGCAATGCTCCAAGGCGGCGCCGGTGGGGCGCGCGGCGGCAGAGAGGCGACGCTCAACGTCGCTCACGGCAACTCATGTGGAATCGGGGGCAGATACGCGACAGAACGCGCTTGCCGATGGCAGCAAGGTGTCTCGAAACGAAGGCTTTGCCTTCGTGATGGGTCTCTGAAGACCTACATCGGACTGATCGCTGGACCTTGTTGCATGGCCTCCGCCTCAGCGAGGGCTCGGTAATGCTCCCGGGAGACGATCTCCCGTCGAATTGGTCAATTCCAGTATCCAAGTTCCTCGCATCGCACAACCCACAAAAGGGTTAGCGCGAGCGGCTCTCCACTCCTGACCAGGGGCGCGATGTCCACGCTTATTTCGGCCGCAGCCGAGACGGAGGCCTCGCGGCGGTGAACCTTTGCCATCGCCGCCCGCCCTGATGCGGGCAAGACCACACTCACAGGCAAGCTGCTGCTCGGAAGGGGGAGCGATCCAGTGTGCCGGGCAGGTCCGCGCCAAAGGCAACCGGCGCCGCACCCGCTCCGATGGGACCAGGGTCAAGCAGGAACGCGGCCTCTCTGTCGGCACCAGCGTCATGGCCTGCGACCCGATAACCTTTGATTATCGTGCTGAATGAATTGCGTAGAGGCCGATGCCTTCACGCTGGGGCTAGAGCCCTTGGGAGGAGGATTCCTCCTCCCAAGGGCAAGCCTTCAGATGGGGCAGACACCGCTGGCGCATTGCAGATGCGCCCAGTCCACCGCCTCCTGCACCGCGCCGTCGTGGATGTTTTCCACCATTGCGGCGAAGCGGGCGGTGGAGACCTCCTCCTCGGGCAGATACTCGTAGCCCAGCTCACTGTCCGGCCGGCTCGGCAGCACGGAACAGCAGCGCACCTGCGGCTGGTGCTCGCGCACCATGGCGCGGAAGGATTCCAGGTCGTGCCGGTCGGTGTAGACCTTCAGCGTGTAGCTCACCTGGTTGCCGCGCTCGGCGCCGATCCAGAAGGCCTCCAGCAGCTGCAGCCAGCGATACTGCTCCTCCGGTGTTGCCTCGGGCGCGGTGACGAGCGCCTCGTCCATGCCCAGGCGCTGCGCCAGCGGCACGGTGGGAAAGCCCACGATGGTCATGCCGGGAAAGCTGCGAAGCTCGCGCAGCGGGTAGCCGCGCGCCTCGTACTCAGCCAGCAAGGGGTCGGAACCCACCGCCCAGCCCCCGGCCGCCGCATCCCGCGTGCCCTTGAACTGCACCCAGCGGAGATATTGCCGCCGCGCCGGGAGATGCGCGCCCTCGGTCAGGCCGAACAGCTTGCTGGTGGTGCCGGCGGGCTTCACCGTGGTCACCGTCACGGGATCAGCCATGCCGAGGCTGGCCGCGTACTCGGCCGCTTCCTGCTTGGCTGCATCCGAGAGCCGACGCAGCGCCTGCCAGAAGGGGGCGGAGCGGCGCTCGTCCAGCAGGTCCTGGAAGCCGAGGCCGAAGCGCATCCAGGCCCATTCATGCAGCCCGGTGGGGCCGATGCCGATGCGGTTGGTGCGTGCGACCTCCTCGCCATAGAGCGCATCCATCCGGTTGGCGCGGATCAGGAAGCGCACGCCGAGCCGGACCGAATCCTCCACCCGCTCGTCCCACAGCCGCGCCACATCCTCCGGCGCCGTGCCAGGGCGGAACTGCTCGAACCCCACGGGGCAGGCCATCAGCGGCGCGAAATCGGCGATGACGCAGTAGCCGCCCGTGACATGCAGGGTGATCTCGCCGCAGGGGTTGGTGGTGACGGGGAAGCGCGCCTGTGCGGCGCGGCGGGATGCCTCGGCCAGCAGCCCGGCGGCGGCGTCCACCTGGTAGCGGGCGGAGCGGAAGTCGCGGCCATCCTCGTGCACCGGCTTGTCCCAGGCGCTGCCGGTGCGGTGGTCCTCCAGCAGGTCGCCGTTGATGAAGCCGGGCTCGCCATTGATGTAGGCGCAGGCCGTCACCTCCTCGAACACCATGCGGGCCTGGGCGGTGAGCGGGTCCGCCCCGTCGCCCTCGCGCAGGCGCTGCCAGAACTCGCGGTCCACCATGACGGAGTGGTTCGCCGTCCAGAGCCCGCCCTCCGACTTGGCGCGGATGAAGCGGCGGATGCCCGGGTCGCGCCAGGACTTGGTGGCCATGCGCGCGGCGCGGCGGGCGCCGCCCACCTGCACCTCCACCGAGAGGTGGTGATCGACCAGCAGCGCCTGCTCCCAGGGCTGCAGCGCCTCACCCTCCGGGTCCCGCGTCCGGGCCGGCTCGATAACGTGGCGGCGGATGTTGATCAGCCCGCGCAGCAGCGAGATGGGGCCGGAGGAGGGGCGGCCCTGCATGCCCTTGATCGGGCTGCCGCCGGGGCGGATGCCCGAGAGGTCGATCACCAGGGTGCGGCCGCGCTCGGCGCGGAAGGCCATGGCCTCCAGCACCTCAATCGCCTTGGCCCAGCCCTCGCGGCTGTCCTCCACCCGGTGCAGCACGGCGCCTTCGGGGAGGCCGTCCAGCGAGGGCAGCAGCGTCTCGGCCAGGAAGCCGCGCACCGTGGCCTCGGCCTCGGGGCCGAACTGCTCGGGGCCGGTGCCCCAGGGCAGCAGGTTCAGCTCGATGCCGAAGCGGCACAGCGCCGCCGCGTCCTGCGGATAGTCGGCATGGTCCGGGGCCAAATAGAGGCCGAGCGCGGGAGCCTGGCCCCAATCCGTGGTGATCAGCGCGTCGTCATAGGCGCGGCCGACGCCGGAGCCGTTCAGCAGCAGGTAGAATTCGGCGAAGGAGGCGATGGCCGTCGCGCAGTTGGTGAACACCTCCATGTTGCGGCCGGGCTGCGCGGCATCGCCATGCTGGAGGTGGCGGCCGGAGGTGAGCAGTGCCCCGGTCGCGATGGCGTTGCGCAGCCGGGCGCGCTCCACCTCCAGCGCCCCGCCGGCGCCGAGCAGGCCGATATTGCCGGTGGAGACACGCTCCGCCACCCGGCCGAAATCCTCCTGGTCCTCCGGGCGGAACACGGTGCGGCGGCCGACCGCCAGTCCCATGCCCCTGTCCAGCGGGCGGGCAGCCAGTGCTTTCTCGCCAAAGCTCTCCCCCGGAATCCGCGCTTGTGGGCGCGGCCGGGCGAGGGCGTGAATCGGCTGGCTGAATCCATCCATGGGAAAGGCTCCGGTAGACTGTTCGCGGCGGCCCCGAGTTGCGAATCGGTCTCAGGCGCCACACCAGATATGGTATGACCGAAAACCGCTATACACTAAATAGGGTTTCTGGGGTGTGAGTTCACGCCCTCAGGAAGCGCCATGAAAACAACGGCCCGGCGGAGTTTCCTCCGCCGGGCCTGAGGCCGGCCGCGCAAGGGGCTGGAATGATTCAGCGCAGGGTGGGGTCCAGCCGGTCCCGCAGCCAGTCGCCCAGCAGGGAGACGGAGAGGGTGGTCAGCACGATCACCAGCGAGGGCGAGAGCAGGATCCAGGGCGCCCGCGTCAGATATTCCCGCCCGTAGCCCACCATGTTACCGAGCGAGGTCTGCGGCGGCTGCACGCCGAGCCCGAGGAAGGAGAGGCCGCTCTCCAGCAGGATGATCTCGGGGAAGGCCAGCGTCATCGAGACGATCAGGGTGGAGGCGATGTTGGGCAGCACGTGCCGGCCATAGACCCGCCAGGGCGTGGCGCCGAGCTGCTTCACCGCCGCGGCATAGCCCTGCGCGCCCGCGCTGACGGCCAGGCCGCGGGCGATGCGCGCGTAGCGTTCCCACCCGTGCAGCCCGAGCAGGCAGACGAACAGGGTGAGCGAGTTGCCGAAGAAGGCCAGCACCGAGAGCGCCAGGATCAGGAAGGGCATGGCCGCCTGGAAATCTACCAGCGCCAGCACCGCCTGCTCGGCGAGGCCGCGGAAATGCGCGGCGAGGAAGCCCATCGTCACGCCCAGCGCCGCCGAGATCATCGCCGCGCCGAAGGCGATCAGCAGCGAGATGCGGATGGAGACGATGAGGCGGCTCAGCACGTCCCGCCCCAGCTCGTCCGTGCCCAGCGGGTGCAGCCAGGTGCCGCCCATGAAGACGGGCGGCGCGAGGCGGCTGCGCAGGTCGAGCGCGGTGATCGAGTAGGGGGTGATCCACTCCGCCAGCAGCGCCACGCCCAGCATCAGCGCGATCCAGCACAGCGCGAAGATGACGAGAGGCGGCAGCCCGGCGCGCTTCGGCTTCGGCGGGGCCACCGCCGGCGCGGCGGCGTGGTCCATCGTGGCGTCGGACATCAGGCGGTCCCCCGCGCGCCGTTCCGCAGCCGCGGGTCCAGCACGCCATAGAGCAGGTCCACCACCAGGTTGGCGGTGACCATGGTGGCGGCGACCAGCAGCAGGATGGCCTGCACCACCGCCAGGTCCCGGTTGGCGACGGCCACCACCAGCAGCCGCCCCACGCCGGGCCAGGAGAAGACGCTCTCCACCACCACCGCACCGGCCAGCAGGCTGCCGATCATGAAGCCGACGATGGTGACGGTGGGGATGGCGGCGTTGGGCAGGGCATGGCGGCGCACCGCCACCTGCCAGGGCACGCCCTTGGCCAGCGCGGTGCGCATGTAGGGCTGGCCCAGCACCTCCAGCATGGCGGAGCGTGTGAACCTTGCCAGCACCGCCGCGCCGCCCAGCCCCAGCGTGATGACGGGGAGGATAGCGTGGCGCCAGCTTTCCTGCCCGCCCGAGGGCAGCCAGCCGAGCTGCACCGCGAACAGCAGCACCAGCATCAGGCCGAGCACGAAGGAGGGCACCGTGAAGCCGGCCACGGCCAGCAGCATCACCGCCCGGTCGGCCCAGGAATTGCGGTGCAGCGCGGCATAGACCCCGGCCGGGATGCCGAGCCCGATCTTGATGAACAGCGCCGGCACGGTGAGCGCCAGGGTGGCGGGAATGCGCTCGCCCACCAGGCTGACCGCGCTGCGCCCGTCGCGCATGGAATTGCCGAGGTCGCCCTGGAAGATGGCGGTGAAGTAGCGGAGATACTGCGCCCAGAGCGGGTCATCGAGGCCCCAGGCGCGGCGGAAGGCGGCGATCGCCTCCGGCGGCGCGTCGGCCGACATGATGAGCAGCGCCGGGTCGCCCGAGAGGCGCAGTACGACGAAGGCGAAGGTCACCACCAGCACCAGGGTCAGCAGGGCGCGCGCGAGGCGCAGGCTGAGGAAGCGCAGCATTCAGGCGGCCTTGGCAAGCGTGGTTTCGGAAAGGCCGGTGCCGGGCGCGGTCTCGCCCTGCGCCACGTGGCAGGCGACCAGCCGGCCATCGGCGCGCGGCTTCAGCGCGGGGGTCTCGGCGGCGCAGCGGGCGCTGGCCACCGGGCAGCGGGGATGGAAGGCGCAGCCGGCGGGCCGCGCCGCCGGGTTCGGCGGGTCCCCCTGCAGCACGATGCGCTGCCCCCGCCGCTGCGGATGCGGGATGGCCGAGACCAGCGCCCGCGCATAGGGGTGGGCCGGGTCGTGCAGCACCGCGTCCGGCTCGCCTTCCTCGACGATGCGGCCGAGATACATCACCGCGACCCGGTGGCTCATCTGCCGCACGGCGCGCAGATCATGGCTGATGAACAGCAGCGAGACGCCGCGCTCGGCCTGGATCTCGGCCAGCAGGTTCATCACCTGCGCCTGGATCGAGACGTCGAGCGCGCTGATCGGCTCGTCGCACACCAGCAGGGCGGGGTCGGTGGCCAGGGCGCGGGCCAGCACGGCGCGCTGCCGCTGGCCGCCCGAAAGCTCGTGCGGGTAGCGCGCCGCATGGTCCGGCCGCAGCCCGACGCTCTGCAACAGCGCCGCCACCTGCGCGGGCGAGGAGGCCCGGCCATGGATAGCCCAGGGCTCGGCCACCTGGGCGCCGATCGTCAGGCGCCGGTCCATGGCGCCGAGCGGGTCCTGGTAGACCATCTGCATCCGTGCCCGCAGCCGGCGCCATTCGGCGGTGCCGGGGGCCGGGAGGGGCTGGCCCTCGAAGCGGACATGGCCCTCGTCCGGCGTCTCCAGCCCCAGCACCAGGCGGCCGGTGGTGGACTTGCCGCAGCCGGATTCGCCCACCAGGCCCAGGGTGCGCCCATGCTCCAGGGTGAGGGAGACGCCATCCAGCGCCCGCACCTCGACCGGCCGCCCGAGCCAGCCGCGCCGCATGGTGTAGCGGCGGACCAGCCCTTCGGCCTTCAGCAATTCGCTCATGCCGGCATCAGCGCCGGCGCGGGGGAGACCATGGCGGCGGCTCCGGGATAGAGGCAGGCGGCGCGGTGATCAGGGGCCACCTCGGCCAGGGGGGGTGGCGCCGCCTCGCAGGCGGCGGCGCGGCGCGGGCAGCGTGGCGCGAAGGCGCAGCCGCGCGGCATCGCCCAGGGCTCCGGTACGCCGCCGGGAATGGCGGCGAGCGGCCGGCGCGGCCCGTCCATCGGCGGCAGCGCGGCCAGCAGCCCTTCCGCATAGGGGTGGGCCGGGCCGGCGAAGAGCCGCTCCGCCGCCGTCTCCTCGACGATGCGCCCGGCATACATGACGCAGACCCGCTCGCAGGTCTCGGCGACGACGCCGAGATCGTGGCTGACCAGCACCAGCGCCATGCCCGTGTCGCGCCGGATTTCCGCCAGAAGCTCCAGGATCTGCGCCTGGATGGTGACGTCGAGCGCGGTGGTCGGCTCGTCCGCCACCAGCAACTCGGGGCGGCCGGCCAGCGCCATGGCGATCATCACGCGCTGGTTCTGCCCGCCCGAAAGCTCGTGCGGGAAGGCATCGAGCCGGCGCCGGGCATCCGGCATGCCGACCTGGTCGAGCAGCCGCCGCGCCTCCTCGCGCGCCGCGGCGCCGGAGAGGCCCCGGTGCAGCCGCAGCGCCTCGATGATCTGCTTGCCGATGCGGTGCACCGGGTTGAGGCTGCTCGCCGGGTCCTGGAAGATCATGGCGACGCGGCCGCCGCGGATACGGTCCAGCGCCGCGGCGGGGGCGCCGATCAGCTCGGCGCCCTCCAGCGTCACGCTGCCGGAGACCCTCGCCTTGCCCGGCAGGAGGCCCAGCGCCGCCAGCCAGGTGACGGACTTGCCGCAGCCGGACTCGCCCACCAGCGCCACGGCCTCGCCCCGCCCGATGGCGAGGTCGACGCCGCGCAGCGCCGGCAGCCCGTCGAAGCTGACGGTGAGGCCGCGGATCTCGACGAGAGGCTCCGCCATGCCCTCAGCTCTTCCAGTTGCCGGCGCGGAAGTCCATCGCGAAGGCGGGCGCCGCCTTCCAGCCGATGTCGCGCCGCTTGGCGGTGAAGGTCGCGTTCTGGTGCAGCACGGTGTAGGCGGGGTCCTCGCGCTCGCAGATCTCCAGCATGCGGCGGAACACCTGCTTGCGGCGGGCGCGGTCCGTGCTCGTCTCCAGCTCGACGGAGAGGCGGTTCATCTCGTCGTTGCTCCACTCGCCAACCTGCTGCTGCTGGCCGTTCGGCCCGTGCTGGTTGACGATGGAGGAGACGGGATCGTTGAAGGGCGCGCTGTTCGACCAGTCGCGCACCGCCCGGCCCGGCTCGCGGGAGAGGATCTGCGACCAGTTCTCCTTCATCTCGATCTGCACGTTGAGGCCGACCTGCTTCCACATCTCCACCAGCACCTGCGCCGTCGGCGTCTGGTTGGTGTAGTAGTTGTTGAGCAGGCGGTAGGGGATCGGGTCGCCCTTGTAGCCGGCCTCCTTCAGCAGGCGCTGCGCCTCGGCCGGGTCATACTTCGGCACGCTCCAGTCGGAGACGAACATGTCGCCGTAGTATTCCCACTGAAGCCCCTTCGGCACGACCGTGCGGCCGGACCACAGGCTGTCCACGATCGCCTGGCGGTCGATGGCGTGGGTGAAGGCGCGGCGGATGCGCGCATCGGCGAGCTGCGGGTGGTTCTTGTCGAAGACGGTGAGGCGGTGGTTGAGGATGGTGCCGCCCTGCACCTCGAAGCGCCGGTCGCCCTCGATGCCGCCGATCTGGTCGGGCGGGATGTCGCAGGCGAACTGCACCTCGCCCGAGCGCAGCATGTTGACGCGCGCCGAGACCTCCGGCACCTCGATGAAGCGGATCTCGCGCAGCGGCGGGCGGCCGCCCCAGTATTCATCGTGCGCGACGAGGCGCAGCAGCTGGTCCGGGCGGAACTCGGCCACCTTGTAGGGGCCGGTGAGGATGGGCTTGCGCGCCCACTCGAACCAAGTCTCGGCCTCGATGTAGCCGCGCTTGCTGATGATCTGGCTGCCGTAGCGGGAGAGGCGGCCCTCCAGCGTCACGTCCGGCGTCGCGTTGTGGAAGCGCACCGTGTACTTGTCGACGATCTCGACGCGCTCCAGCGCCGGCCAGGAGCGGCGCGCCACGGCGGGCACCTCCGCCGGCAGGTCGCGCCCGGCGCGGGTCGGGATGCGGTCGCCCGAGACGCTGATGGTGCGGCCCTGCGCCGTCGGGTTGGTGTCGCCGAACATGCGCTCGGGGCCGAAGGTGAAGACCACGTCCTCGGCGGTCATCTCGTCGCCATTGTGGAACTTCACGCCCTGGCGGAGCTTCAGCTCCACCACCTGGTCGCTGATGCGGCGCCACTCGGTCGCCAGCTCCGGCACGGCGCCGAGGCCGCCCAGCCAGTCGCGCCCGATCAGCCCTTCCCACAGCGAGGAGAACAGCACGCGCTCGCCGACATTGGACTGCTCGCGCAGCACTTCCAGCGTGTTGCTGTTGCTGATCTTCTGCACCGCGATGGCGATGCTCGGGCGGTTGTCGGCCTGCGCGACGGCGAAGCGCGGCAGGGCCGAGAGACCCAGCGCGCCACCGGCGCCGAGCAGGAGGGAACGGCGGGGCGTCATCATGGATTGCGCTCCTCAAGGCCACCCGGGGTGGCGCGGAAATGCGTCAGGGTGCGCTCGGCGTGCCGCATCCGGTGCGACAGCGCCTTCTGCGCGTATTCGGCGACGACCGCGGCATGCGCGGGATCGTTCGCCAGGTTGTCGAATTGCTGCGGGTCGCGCTGCAGGTCGAAGAGCAGCGGCGGCAGGCCGGAGAAATGGACGTATTTCCAGTTCTCGTCCTGCACCACGCAGAGCGACGCATCGTCCAGGCCGAGGCCGAGCGCGGTCTCGGGCTTGGAATAATGCACGTCGCGGAAATCGTATTCGTAGAACAGGTGCTCCCGCCAGTCGGCCGGCCGGCCGTCCTGCAGCAGCGGCAGGATGGAGCGGCCGTCGCAGGCGCGCGGCGCCTCGCCGCCGAGCCATTCCAGGATGGTCGGCAGCACGTCGACGCTCTCGGTGAAGGCGCTCTCGATCTCGCCCGCGCGGGGCGAGGCACCGGCTTCCTTCACCACCAGCGGAATGCGGAAGCTCTCGTCGTGGTAGCCGATCTTGCCGAGCAGGTAATGGTCGCCGAGCTGCTCGCCATGGTCGGAGGTGAAGATGACCATGGTGTCATCCCACTGCCCCGTCGCGTCGAGATAGTCGAAGACCTCGCCCAGCGCGTTGTCCACCTCGGTGATCAGGCCGGCATAGGTGGCGCGCATGGTGCGGATGGCCGCCTCGTCCAGTGCGCTCGCGGCACCGCCGGCGCCGTGGAAGAAGGAGCCCTGGCTGATCCCGCGCAGGTAGAAATCCAGCAGCGGGTGCTGCGCCGCCTCCTCCTGCCAGGTGGGGCGGCGGTGCAGCGCCGGCATATCGGCCGGGCTGTACATGGTGTTGTAGGGCGCAGGCGCGATGAAGGGCGGGTGCGGCCGCCAGTAGCCGAGATGCAGGAACCAGGGCTTGTCGCCCTTGCCCTTCAGGTAGGTCAGAGCGCGCTCGGTGAAATAGGCGGTGTCCGACAGCTCGGCCGGGATGCGGCAGGGGCGGTCGGTGGCACCCGGCACGCTGTCCTCGCCCTCGGGCAGCCAGATGTCCTCGCGCTTCTCGGGCAGGGCGTAGCCCTTCTGGGCGAGCCAGCCGAAATAGCCGTCCATGCTGGGCTCGAAGGCGCCGACGGCGCGGAAGCCCTCCATCAGGTCGCCCAGCGTGGTGAAGCGCGGGTCGCGCGCGCCGGTGGTGCGCGGGTCGGGGGTGGAGGTGGTGTAGCCGATCAGCGCCGGGTCGTAGCCGATATGCCGCAGCGCCTTGCCGAGGTTCATGTGGCGCGAATCCAGCGGCACGGTGTTCTGCACCGCCCGGTGGTTCATCAAATAGAGGCCGGTGAGCAGGCTGGCGCGCGCCGGGCCGCAGGGCACGGCGTTGGTCACGTGGTTGCGGAAGGTGACGCCCTCCCGGCACAGCCGGTCCAGGTTCGGCGTCCGCAGGAATCCGGCCCCCAGCGCGGGCACGAAATCCGCCCGCCACTGGTCCACAACGATCAGCAGAACATTTTTCCGTCGCGCCATGCGGCAATCCGTCCCGTCATACTCTTCGGGCGGAGCGCTTAGGCTGTGTGCCGCGACGGGCGGATGACAGGGTTATGGCAGTGTCGTGACACTCGACGGCAACGGCCGGCCCCGCTCGACGAGGCCGGCCCGGCCCGCGCGGCCTGGCTTCAGCCGCTGCGGAGCACCGCCTGCAGCCCGCCGGAGCGGTGCAGCACCTGCATTCCCACCTCCTCCCCCGCGCGGTGGAAGGCGATGTCCAGATGGCCTTCTCCCAGGCGGAGGCTGCGCAGGGTCAGCCTTTCCAGGAAGCGCGGCAGCACCGGCTGGTCGAAGCGGATGCAGTGGGCTTCGGCGTCGAATCCGAGCCCCAGGCAGGCACCCAGCAGGGCGAAGGGTGCCGTGGCCGCCCAGGCCTGCGGCGCGCAGGCCACCGGGTAGAGCGTCGGCCCCTGGCCGCGGCGGCGCGGGAAGCCGCAGAACAGCTCCGGCAGGCGGCGCAGCTCCACATAGGTGGCGGCGTCGAACAGGGCGGAGAACACCTTCGCCGCCTGCCGCCGGAAGCCGTAGCGGGCCAGCCCCTCGGCCACCAGCGCGTTGTCGTGCGGCCAGACGGAACCGTTGTGGTAGCTCATCGGGTTGTAGCGCGACTGGCCGGCGGCGATGGTGCGGATGCCCCAGCCGGAGAAGGAATCCGGCTCCAGCAGCGTGTGCGCCACCCGCGCCGCGCGCTCCGGCAGGGCGATGCCGGCGAACAGCGCGTGCCCGGCATTGGAGCTGCGCACCCGGCAGGGCTGCTTCCGCCCGTCCAGCGCCAGGATGTAGGTGCCCAGTTCCTCGTCCCAGAAGCGGGCGTCGAAGGCCAGGCGCAGCGCGTCGGCGCGGCGGTCCAGTGCCTCGGCGGCGAGCGGGTCGCCCAGGCGGCGGAAGATGCGGGCGGCGGCGCGCCAGGCGCCATAGACATAGGCCTGCAGCTCCACCAGCGCGATCGGCCCCTCCGCCAGCCGGCCATCGGCGTGGAAGATGGCGTCGTGGCTGTCCTTCCAGCCCTGGTTCAGCAGCCCGTCCGGCCGCTTGCGGCTGTATTCGACGAAGCCGTCCCCGTCCGTGTCGCCGTGCCGGTCGATCCAGCCCAGCGCCGCCTCGATGTTCGGCCGCAGGACGCGCAGCGTGGCCAGGTCGCCGGTTCGGTCGAGATAGGCGCCGGCCAGCATGACGAAGAGCGGGGTGGCGTCGGCGCTGCCATAGTAGCGGCGGAACGGCACCTCGCCGAGCAGCGCCATCTCGCCCTGCCGCGTCTCATGCAGGATCTTGCCGGGCTCGGCATCGGTCGCCGGGTCTTCCTCCGTCGCCTGATGGGCGGCCAGGAAGCGGAGCACGCCGCAGGCCAGGGCGGGGCTGTACCAGAGGGTGTGCCAGGCGGCGATCAGCGCGTCCCGCCCGAAGGCGGTGCTGTACCAGGGGATGCCGGCATAGGGGTATGGGCCCTCCGGCGTCTCGGTCACCAGCATGCTGAGATCGGCCGCGGCGCGGCGCATCGTCTCGTTGAAGATGTCGTTGCTGCTGTCGAGGCCGGCCCGCAGCGTGGCGTCGCGCCGCTGCGCCCGCCGCGCCTCGCGCAGCGCCAGGCCGAAGGCCTGCCGCGCCGTGCAGGGCGCCGGTTCGCGGTTGCAGCCGATTTCGATGAACACCGCCTGCCGGGTGCGCGGCGGCAGGGTGAGCTCGTAGATGGCCCGCTGCGCCTCCAGGCGGCTGGGTGCGGGATCGAAGCGCAGCACGGTCTGGCGCCGCTGGGCATCCAGCCCGGTGTAGGAGAGGGTGACGTGGTCCCGCTCCTGCAGGGGCGCGTGCAGTGTGCCACGGCGCTCGCGCCGGGCGCCGCGTGCCTCGAACAGGTCGGCGAAATCGGCGGCGAAGCGGAGCTCCAGCCGCAGGCGGTGCGGACGGTCGTCGAAATTCCGCAGCGACAGGCGCTCGTGGCAGGCCCCCTTCCAGAGGAAACGGCTGCGGCGCAGGTGCAGGAGGTCGTTCGGCACCGCCTCCAGCTCGCCGCCGGCGGGCAGGTCGGGGTTCGTCAGGTCGCAGGTGAGGGCGGCGTTGTCGTCCTGCACGGCGGCGCTCAGCAGCAGCGGCCGTGCGCCGTTCAGCCACAGCGAGAGGTGCGACAGGTGGCGCGTGTCGTCGTGGTAGAGGCCTTCCGGGCCGCCGCCGAGGTCGCCCGCATGGTCGAAAAGGGCGAAGGTGTCGCCATGCTTCAGGGTGGTGGAGCGCCCTTCCTGCAACGAGGCCGTGGCCGCGACGGGGAAGCCATCGTCATCCGGATGGGGTGCGCCGGGAGCGGAGATGTCTATGGGGCGGTCCATCAGGTGCCGGCCGCAAGGCGACGGGGCGGGGTGCGGGCGAACATCAGGGGTGATCCTCCAGCCTCGGTTGCCTTGTTTATGCGTTGGGACCCGTCACCACTTGGTCAAGTGGCCGCCAGACGGCGACGGGCCACGTCCACCTGATTTCCGGCGGATGCAACGGGCTGGCGGGTCGGCAGGGGCGCGACGGAGAGGCCAGCAGCCGGCGACCTGAAAAATATCGGGTTAACGCCCAAAAAAAGCGAAATATTTCGTAATATGTCAGGATATCCGGAGAAACGTGGTCCTGCTCCTGGCCTCCGCTGTCGCGCAGATGATTTGCGTCGCTCGGGGGCGCTTGCCATAACCGGCCGATCGCATGGTGCAAACACGACAAGACACGGGTTCGGGGCCGGTTCTGCCGCTGGTTCCAGGCCGCCCTTCCGCGGACATCGCCGGCCGGCTGCGGAGCTGGCTGCGGCGTCATCCGCGTATCCTCAACCCACTCCGGCGCCTGATGCTGGATTCCGCGCCCTATCTGCCGGGCATGGCGCAGCTGATGACGCGCATGGGCGGGCGCTGCTGGGGCCCTTCGCCCGCCGCCTACCAGCGCTGGGTGGCCGAGCACGACACGCCGTGCCCGGAAGCCCTGGCGGCCATGGCCAGCGCCGCCCAGGCCATGCCGGACCCGCCGCTGATCTCGGTGGTGATGCCGGTCTACAACACGCCGGAGCCCTTCCTGCGGGCCGCCATCGCCTCCGTGCGGGCGCAGGCCTACCCGCACTGGGAGATGTGCATCGCCGACGACGCCTCGCCCGCGCCCCATGTGCAGGCGGTGCTCGCCGAGGCGGCGGCGTCGGACCCGCGCATCCGCACCGTGCGCCGGAGCCGCAACGGCCATATCAGCGCCGCCAGCAACTCCGCCCTGGAACTGGCGCGCGGCGAGTTCGTGGCGCTGATGGACCATGACGACCTGTTGCCGCCCCAGGCGCTGTTCGTGGTGGCGCAGCACATCCGCGCCTGCCCGGAGGCCGACCTGTTCTTCTCGGACGAGGACAAGGTGGACGGGCAGGGCCGGCGCTATGGCCCCTATTTCAAGCCCGGCTGGAATCCGGAGCTGCTGCTGGGGCAGAACCTGGTCAGCCATCTCGGCGTCTACCGGCGGGAGCTGCTCCTCCGGCTGGGCGGGCTGCGGGAGGGGCTGGAGGGCAGCCAGGACTGGGACCTCGCGCTGCGGACCGTGGCGGCGGCGGGGGTGGAGCGGGTGCGCCATATCCCGGCCATCCTCTACCACTGGCGGCAGGGCGCGGAGGCGGCCTCCTTCTCGGAGGGGGCGCTGGATCGCTGCGCGGCCGCAGGGCGCCGGGCGGTGGTCGAGCACCTGGAGCAGAGTGGCCTCCCCGGCGCCAGCGTCACCCCGCAAGGCGACCTGCCCGGCTGGTCGCGCGTGCGCCACGTCATGCCGCAGCCGCACCCGATGGCCAGCCTGGTCCTGGCACTGCCCGCCGCCCCGGCCGCGCCGGAGGACTTCCTTTCGCTGCTGGAGATGGCCGGGCATGCCCCGGCGGAGCTGCTGCTGACCTGGCCGGGCGGCACGGCGCCGGCCGTTGCGGATGCGCGGTTGCGGTTGCTGCCGGGCCAGGCCGGAGCGGGGCGGGCGGCGCTGCTCAACGCCGCGGTCGCACAGGCGCGGGGCGAGGTGCTGGTGCTGCTGGAGCCGGGGGTCACGCCAGCCGGCGAGGGCTGGCTGCGCGAGCTCGTGGCCCAGGCGCTGCGCCCGGAGATTGGCGCCGTCGGCGCCATGCTGCTGGGGCCGGGGCGGCGGATCCGCCACGCGGGCTATGTGCTCGACGGCGTGACGCCCGCCAGGAGCTGGCCCGCGCTCGGCCGGGCGGTGGAGAACGAGTCCGGCTATGCCGGCCATCTGCGGCTCCCGCGCGATGTCTCGGCCGTCAGCGGCGCCTGCCTGGCGGTGCGCAAGGCCAGCTTCGAGGCCGTCGGCGGCCTTGCGCCGCTGCCCTGCTGGTCGGACCTGGATCTCTGCCTCAAGCTGCGCGCCGCCGGGCTGCGGGTGCTGTGGACGCCGTTCGCGCGCCTCCGGCAAGAAGGGGAGGACAGGCGGGTGGACCGCACCGGGCAGGCCGAGGCCCTGTCCTGGCTGCGCACGCGCTGGGGGCGGCGGCTGGGGGAGGAAGCCTTCTTCAGCCCGCTGCTGCCGCTGGCGGAGGGAGAGCCACCCATTCTCCCCAGGCCGCGCCTCGCGGTCAGCGCCGGCTGAAGCGGATGCCACCCCTGCATGTCCTGCTCGCCACCTACAATGGCGCGCGCTACCTGCCAGAGCAGCTCGACAGCCTGGTGTCGCAGCGGGAGGCGGCATGGAGCCTGCTGTGGCGCGACGATGGCTCCACCGATGGCACGCCGGCGCTGCTGGAGGCATTCGCCCGCCGCACCGGCCGCGCCGCCGAGGCGGTGACGCCGCCAGGGCGTGCCGGCGCCATGGGCAGCTTCATGCGCCTGCTCGCCGCGGCGCCGGAGGGCGGCCACTATGCCTTCTGCGACCAGGACGACGTCTGGCTGCCGGGCAAGCTGGCGCGGGCCCAGGCGGCGCTCGCCGAGATGCCGGAAGCACGGCCGGCGCTCTACTGCAGCCGTCAGCAGCTTGTGGACGCAGCGCTGCGGCCGACCGGCCTCTCGCCGCTGCCGCGCCGTCCGCTCGGCTTCCGCAACGCGCTGGTGCAGAATGTGGTGACGGGCTGCACCCTGGTGCTGAACGATGCCGCGCGCCGGCTGGTGCTGGCGGCGCCGCCGCCGCCGCCCGGCACGATGCATGACTGGTGGTGCTACCTGCTGGTCAGCGGTGCGGGCGGAGCGATGCGGTTCGATCCCGAGCCGGGCCTGCTCTACCGCCAGCACGGCGCGAATGCGGTGGGAACCCAGCCATCCCTGCTGCGGCGTGGCCTGGCGGCGTTCACGCGCGGGCCGGAGCGGTTCCTGGCGGTGTTCAGCGGACATCTGGAGCGCCTGCGGCCGGCCGCCCCGCTGCTCACCGCCGAGGCCCGGGAGACTCTGGCCCTGGTGGCGCCGCTGCTCACCCTGCCGCGGCGGGAGCGGCTGCGCCGGCTGCGCCGGGCCGGCCTCTACAGGCAGGGAGCCGCGGAAGATGCGGTGCTGCGCGTCTGGCTGCTGATGCCGCCCGGCATGGCGGCCCCGGCCAGCCTGCCGGGAATCAGCCCGCCGGGCGGCGCAGGCTCACGGTGATGGCGACTCCGGGGGGCGGGCCGGGGTCGACATTCGCGGCGTTGCCGCCCGCGATCAGCCGGATCAGCCCCAGCCCCGAGCCCTGGCTGCCGCGCCTGCTGGCCGCCGCGACCGTGGCGGCATCCGGTCCCGGCCCTTCATCGCGCACGATGATGCGCAGCTGGCTGGCCTCCGGCAGGGGCTGAAGCGCAATCTCCACATGGCCGCGGCCATGCCGCAGCGCGTTGGCGAGCAACTCCCAGGCGATGATGCCGATGCGCGGGGCATCCAGCGCGCTGATCGCCAGGTCCGGCGCCGGCTGCAGCGTCAGGGTGCGCCCCGGCTCCGGCCTGCACTCCTGCAGGCGGCGCAGCAGCAGCGCCACGTAGTCGCGGACGGAAACCTGGCCTGTCGCCGGGCGGCGCTGAAGATGGGCATGCGCCTCGGCCACGGCCTGCACCCGGCCGGCGGCGGCGTCCAGCCGGGCCGCCGCCGCCGTGTCCCCCAGCGAAAGGGCCTGGAGGGACAGCATATCGTTCACCATCTGCAGGCCGTTGCGGATGCGGTGGTCGATCGCCCGCACCAGCCCCTCCTGATCCTGCTGCGACCGTTCGAAGCGGGCCTTCAGCGCCTCCGCCACCTGCCGCGTCTCGGCCAGCTCGCGCCGCAGGGCCAGCTCGCTGCCCAGCAGGTCGGCCACCGCCTGGAGGCGGCGCAGCTCCCCCACGCCCGGCGCCTGCTGGTGCCCCTTGGAGCTCAGAACGGCCAGGATGCCGCGCTGCGCGCCATCCGGCTCGCGCACCGCCACGGCGGCGCAGGTGCCGCCGGCACGGCCGGCCGCCCCTGCGCCGCTTCCCCCGCCATGGACCGGCAGCACGACCGGCAGCGGCCGCCCCTGCAGCATCTTCAGCACCGCATCGAGCTCGGCGGCCGCGAGGCCGGAGGTGGCCCGGCAATGCCTGGAGCGTGCACCCGGCGCTTCGGACAGAAACAGCATGGCCGCGTCGGCGCCGGCGCCATCCAGGACCAGCCCCAGAATGCGGTCCAGCGCGGCCATGTCAGGCCAGGCACCCCCGGACTGCAGCAGGGCGCCTGAGGTCGCCCTGCTGCAGTCCGGGGCAAGGGAGGAATGATCCATGCGATGGTCCCGCGCCGCCTCCCGCTCCTTTGTCATGCTGAGCCTCATGAAGTTCGCCGAGCCCCACAACCGTAGCGGGTCGCAGGCATGTAGGCACGGCAGATTGGAGGTCGTCCCAAAAATATGCAATTGTTGATTTTTAGGTTTGGCGGGGTGCCTCAACAAAGGGCTCGGAAGGAGAATCGATAATTTTCGATGGTTTACCCCTGAACTCTCTTCCGAGGAGCGCCTTGCTCCGGATTTCGGTCACGATCATTGCGGCGTGTAAAATATACTTATGGTTGCATAAGCCGCTTCCACTGTGCCGAAAATCCCACGCCCCTTCCTAAAGCCACGAAGAGCAGGTTTTTGTCATTGAGTTGACATCACGAAATCGCGACCATCGCCTTGGCCCCACCGGCGGCCCAAGCCTAGAGCGGAATAATCAGGGAGATGGTGCGATGGTTGCGGGAGCGGAATGGTGGCGCGGCGCCGTACTCTACCAAGTCTACCCACGTAGCTTCGCGGACAGCAACGGAGACGGCATCGGTGACCTGCGCGGCATCGAGGCCAGGCTCGACCACATCGCCGGCCTCGGGGTCGATGCCATCTGGATCTGCCCCTTCTACGCCTCGCCCGGGCGGGATTTCGGCTATGACGTGTCGGACCACCTGGCCGTCGATCCGCAATTCGGCACGCTGGAGGATTTCGACCGGCTGCTGCGCGCCGCCCATGCCGCCGGGCTGAAGGTGCTGGTTGACCTGGTGGGCGGCCATACCTCCGACCGGCACCCCTGGTTCCAGCGCAGCCGCGCCAGCCGCCAGGCGCCGGAGGCGGAGTGGTATGTCTGGGCCGATCCGAGCCCCGACGGCACGCCGCCCAACAACTGGCTCAGCGTCTTCGGCGGCGCCGCCTGGACCTGGGAGCCGCGCCGGCGGCAGTACTACCTGCACCACTTCCTCTCCAGCCAGCCCAGCCTGAACCTGCACAACCCGGCGGCGCTGGAGGCCGTGCTGGCGGTGGGCGAGTTCTGGCTCCAGCGGGGCGTCGACGGCTTCCGCCTCGATGCGATCGACTTCCTGGCGCACGACCCGGCGCTGCGCAGCAACCCGCCGCGCCCCGCCGCCGACGGGCAGGTGCCGGCCAAGCTGTTCGCCCTGCAGGAACACCGGCACGATATGATCCAGCCGGAGCTGTTCGACATCCTGCGCCGCATCCGCGCGCTGACCGACCGGTATCCGGGCACCGCGACGCTGGGCGAGGTGTCGAGCCAGGACGGTGCCTTCGACCGGGTCCGCCGCTACAGCGCCGGGCAGGACCTGCTGCACATGGCCTACACCCTGCGGCCCCTGCGCGGTGGCTTCGACCACGCCACGGTGCGCGACCTGCTGGCCGAGGCGGGGCGGGAGGCGGATGGCTGGCCCTGCTGGTCCTTCTCCAACCACGACGCGGAGCGGGCCGTGACCCGCTGGAACCCGGCGGGGCGCGATGCGCCGCCCGACCCGCGCTTCGCCCGGCTGCTGGCGGCGCTGATGGTCTCGCTGCGCGGCAGCCTCTGCCTCTACCAGGGCGAGGAGCTGGGCCTGCCGGAGGCGGTGCTGAGCTTCGAGCAGATCCGCGACCCGTTCGGCCTGACCTACTGGCCGGAATTTCGCGGCCGCGACGGCAGCCGCACGCCGATGCCCTGGCAGGCCGGGGCGCCGCATGCCGGCTTCAGCAGCGCCGAGCCCTGGCTGCCGGTGCCGGAGGCCCACCACCCCCTGGCGGTGGACCGGCAGGAGCTGGACGATGACAGCCTGCTTCAGGTGTGGCGCCGCGCGCTCGGCATGCGGCGGGCCTACCCGGCGCTGGCGCGCGGCGGGCTGCGGCCGCTCGACCTCGGCGCGCCGCTGGTGGGCATGGTGCGGGAGTATGGCGGGCAGCACATCCTGGTCGTGCTGAACCTCTCCGACACGCCGCAATCCTTCCAGGACGCGCGGCTCGGCACCGCCCGGCTGCTGCCGGACTTCACCGGCCAGGGCGCGTGCCGGGAGGGCGACACCGCCACATTGCCGCCCTATGGCGTGCTGTTCGCGGCGCTGGAGGCGGTGGAGCAGCCCCGCTTCGCGGCGGCGCTGACGGCCTGAGGAGGGCCGGGCCGGGGGGATCTTCCCGGCCCGGTGCAGCCTTACGCGGTGGGGCGGATCATCTCGAACAGGCCCGTCACCTCGGTGTAGTCGCCGCGGTAGCCGCAGCGCGCCACGGGCCGCGCGGCCACCGTGTCGAACCGGCCTTCCTTCAGGAATTCGTGCCGGATGTGCACGCCGATCACCTGGCCGATCATCAGCCAGGTGTTCAGGCCGCGCCCCGTCACGTCCTTCATCTCCACCACCTGGGTCAGCCGGCACTCGAAGGCGGCCGGGGAGCGCGCCACGCGCGGCGGCTTCACCAGCGTGGAGGGCGCGGCCTCCAGCCCGGCGCGGAGCATCTCGTTCTCGCCGGGAGCGAGCGGGGCGCAGGTCTCGTTCATCGCCTCGGCCAGATCGCGGGAGACGAGGTTGCAGACGAACTCGCCCGTCTCCTCGACGTTGCGCATGCTGTCCTTCCGCCCCTCGACCGAGTAGCCGACCATGGGCGGGCTGGTGTTGAGCCCGGCGAAGAAGCTGTAGGGCGCCAGGTTCACCCGGCCCTGGCCGTCGAGGCTGGTGATCCAGCCGATCGGGCGCGGGGCGAGGATCGCCTTGAAGGGGTCGTGCGGCAGGCCGTGGCCCTGGCGGGGGTCATAGAAATAGGTGTCTTGGGTCATGCGGCGCATCAAGCCCGGCGGGATGGGCGCTGTCGAGAGTGCCGCCTTGCCGCCAGCGCCCGGCCGGTGTTTGCTGGCAGCGCAAAAGGGCCCGCAGAGGCCCGCCAGCCCGGCTTCACCCCCATGCGGAGCGTCCTCCCCATGCATCGCCGCACCCTGCTGACGGCCGCCGCAGCCGCCCCCTTCCTGTCCCGCCCCTCCCTGGCGCAGCCGGCCTCGGCGCGGGTGCTGAAATACGTGCCGCAATCCGACCTGACCATCATCGACCCGGTGATGACCACGGCCTACATCACCCGCACCCACGGGCTGATGATCTGGGACCAGCTCTACGGCCTGGATGCCGAGCTGCGGCCGCAGCCGCAGATGGTCGAGGGGCACACGGTCGAGGATGACGGCCGCCGCTGGACCTTCCGCCTGCGCGAGGACCTGGTCTTCCACGATGGCGAGCCGGTGCGGGGGCGGGACTGCGTCGCCTCGATCCGCCGCTGGGCACAGCGGGATTCGCTCGGCCAGGCGCTGATGGCCCGGCTCGACGAGATGAGCGCGCCCGACGACCGCAGCTTCGTCATCCGCCTCAAGCGCCCCTATGGCGCCATGCTGGAGACGCTGGCCAAGGTCGGCCCCTCGGCGCTGTTCGTCATGCCGGAGCGCATCGCGGCCACGGAGGCCACGCGGCCGATCACCGAGATCGTCGGCTCCGGCCCGTTCCGCTGGAAGTCGGATGAGCGCGTCGTCGGCGCTCGGGTGGTTTATGAGAAGTTCGGCGGCTACCGCCCGCGCGAGGGCGGCGCCTCATCCTGGGCGGCCGGCCCCAAGCGGGTGCATTTCGACCGGGTGGAGTGGCATGTGATGCCCGACCCCGGCACCGCCACCTCGGCGCTCACCAATGGCGAGGTGGATTGGTGGGAGAACCCGACCAACGACCTGCTGCCGATCCTGGAGCGCAATCGCAACATCGCCACCCAGCTGGCCACGCCGCTCGGCACCATGGGCACCGGCATCTTCAACCACCTGCACCCGCCCTTCGACAAGCCGGCGGTGCGCCGCGTGGTGATGGAGGCGATGTCGCAGGAGGACTGCATGATCGCCGCCGCCGGCACCGACCCGGCCCTGCGCCGCACCGGCATCGGCTTCTTCACGCCCGGGACGCCGATGGCGAGCGATGCCGGGCTGGAGCCGCTGACGAAGCGGCGCGACATGGAGACGCTGAAGAAGGCGCTGGCCGAGGCCGGCTACAAGGGCGAGCGCGTCATCCTGATGATCCCGACCGACCAGGCGGTGCTGGCCGCCATCGGCGAGGTCTGCCTCGACACGCTGCGGCGGCTGGGCATGAACGTGGAGCCGGCCGTCTCCGACTGGGGCACGCTGGTGCAGCGCCGCGCCAGCAAGGCGCCGCCGGAGCAGGGGGGGTGGAACATGTTCAACACCACCTGGGCCGGGCTCGACATGATCAACCCGGTGGTGCAGCAGGTACTGCGCGCCAATGGCGAGCGCGCCTTCTTCGGCTGGCCCACCATCCCGCGCCTCGACGAGCTGCGCGAGGCCTGGCTGGACGCGCCGGACGTGGCGGCGCAGCAGCGCATCTGCGCCGAGATCCAGAAGGTGGCGGTCCAGGAGGTGCCCTACGTCCCCACCGGCCAGTATCTCTACAAGACCGCCTATCGCCGCAGCGTGACGGATGTGCCGAACGGCCTGTTCGTCTTCTGGGACATCCGCCGCGCCTGACGCGCCCGCCGGCCGGGCGCGCGCCGCGCACCGGCCGGTACCTGCCTGCCCATACCGGAGTTTCCGCCTGATGCCTGCCCTCGACCATATCCGCCGCTACCATGGCGAGCTGACCGCCATCCGCCAGGACCTGCACGCCCACCCCGAGCTTGGCCTGGAGGAGCACCGCACGGCCGAGATCGTGGCGCGCCGCCTGGAGGAATGGGGGGTGGACGAGGTGCATCGCGGCATCGGCGGCACCGGCGTGGTGGGGGTGCTGCGGGCGGGCCGTGGCAACCGCGCCATCGGGCTGCGCGCCGACATGGACGCGCTGCCGATGGCCGAACTGACCGGCCTTCCCTACGCCTCCACCGTGCCCGGCAAGATGCATGCCTGCGGGCATGACGGCCACACCACCATGCTGCTCGGCGCCGCGCGCTACCTCGCCGAGACGCGCAATTTCGACGGCACGGTGCACCTGATCTTCCAGCCCGGCGAGGAAGGCTGCGGCGGCGCGCTGGCCATGCTGGAGGACGGGCTGCTGGAGCGCTTCCCCTGCGATGCGCTCTACGGCATGCACAACGCCACGGGGCTGGATGTGGGGCGCTACGCCATCGGCGCCGGGCCGTTCATGGCGGGCGGCGCCTTCTTCGACATCACGGTGCACGGCAAGGGCTCGCATGGCGCGCGGCCGGAGGCGAGCATCGACCCGGTGCTGACGGCCTGCCACATCGCCACGGGGCTGCAATCCATCGTCTCGCGCAACCTCTCCCCGCGGGAGACGGCGGTGGTGAGCGTGACCAAGGTGACGGGCGGCGACGCCTACAACGTCATCCCGCAGACGGCGGTGCTCTCGGGCACGGCGCGCTTCTTCAGCAAGGAGGTCGCCGGGCAGATCGAGGAGGCGATGCGCCGCATGGCGGAGGGCGTGGCGGCCGGCTTCGGCGCCACGGCGGAGGTGGATTTCCGCCTGATCTTTGCGCCGCTGGTGAACCAGGCCGAGCGCACCGCGGAGATCGCCGACGCCGCCGCCGACCTCGTGGGCGAGGAGGCCGTGCGCCGCGACCGCGCGCCGGTGATGGGCTCGGAGGATTTCAGCTTCATGCTGGAGAAGGTGCCCGGCGCCTACATCCATGTCGGCAACGGCCCTGGCGCCGCCGCGCACAACCCGCACTACAACTTCAACGACGAGGCCACGCCCTTCGGCGCCGCCCTCTACGCCCAGGTGGTCGAGCGCGTCCTGAAGCCCGCCTGAAACGGCCAGAAAAAAGAAGTGGGGGTCCGGGGGAGAATTCATTCTCCCCCGGCCTTTCCCTACTCGTTGAGACCCTTCCCAACATAGGGATGCTCCTGCATCCAGTGCCGCGCGATGTCGATGCGCCGCGTCACCCAGGCCCCTTCGCGCTTCTGGATATGGTCGAGCAGCCGCGCCAGCCCGGCGGCGCGCGCCGGGTGCCCGATCAGCCGCATGTGCAGCCCGATGGACATCATCTTCGGCGTGCGGGCGCCTTCCTCGTAGAGCATGTCGAAGGCGTCGCGCACGAAGGAGAACCATTGGTCCGAGGTGCCGACCGAGCCCGCGTATTTCCCGTCATTGTTGGTGAGGGAATAGGGCACGACGAGATGCGGCTTCCCCTCCACCGTCACCCACCAGGGCAGCTCGTCGGCGTAGCTGTCGCTGTCGTAGAGGAAGCCGCCCTCCTCGGCGACGAGGCGGCGGGTGTTCACGCTGGGCCCGTAGCGGCAGTACCAGCCGAGCGGCCGGTTGCCGACGGTGCGCTGCAGCGATTCCACGGCCAGGCGGATATGCTCGCGCTCCTCGGCCTCGGTGAGTTCAAAGTGCTTCACCCAGCGCCAGCCATGGCAGCAGACGTCGAAGCCGCTCTCGCGGATGGCGGCGGCGGCCTCCGGGTTGCGCTCCAGGGCGAGTGCGCAGCCGAACACCGTCATCGGCAGATTGCGCTCCTGGAAGAGGCGCATCAGCCGCCAGAAGCCGACGCGGGAGCCATATTCGAACATGCCCTCGGCGGCGAGGTCGCGCCCCTTCACGCCCTGGCCGAGGCCCATCGCCTCGGTCAGCCCCCATTCGGAATAGCCCTCGCCATCCTGGATGGAAGGCTCGGAGCCTTCCTCGTAGTTCATGACGAAGTTGACGGCCACGCGCGCCCCGCCCGGCCAGCGCGGATCGGGCGGGTTGGCGCCGTAGCCGATGAAATCGCGCTTCACCTGGTAGGTCATGCCTGCCTCCCTCTCAGCCCAGGGCCAGATCGAACGGGGCGACGGAGACGAATTCCTCGTCCGTCGCCGTGCCGTCGCGCCACATCACCACGGCGAAGCGGCCGGGCGCGTCCAGCACCGTCAGCGGGTGGTGCCAGACATCGGCGCCATAGGTGACGCCCTGGCCGTGGCTGGCGATGAAGGCCTCGGCGCGCGCCATGTCCGGCCCGCCCTCCGCCGCGTGCGGCGCCACGATCACCAGCCAGCGCACGGGCCCGAGCGGGATGAAGCTCTGCGAGGAGAATTCATGCCGTTCCATCTGGTGCACGCGGAGCGGCCCGCCGTCATGCGGCTCCTTCATCGAGAGGGAGAGGCTCGGCCAGGCGCTGGGGCGGGAGGTGGCGAGGGCGCGCTCGTAATAGAGGCGCCCGGCTTCCGCCGGCACCTCTAGCACCTCGCCGAAGGGCGAGAAGGCCGCTGACGTGAGCGGGCGGGGGGTCAGCATCGTCATCCGGCCATCCTTCGGACCAGCCCCACGGCGCGGTCCATCAGCAGCAACAGGAGGAAGGCCACCGCCACCAGCACGCCCGAGGCGGCGGCGACGCGGACATCCAGCGAGGTTTCCATCATGCCCCAGAGGCGGATGGGCAGCATGTCCGTCTCCGCCGAGGAGAGGAAGAGGGAGACGGGCACATTGTCGAGCGAGGAGATGAAGGCGAGGAAGCCGCCCGAGGCGACGCCCGGCATGATCAGCGGCAGCACGACGCGGCGGAAGGTGCGCCAGGGCGAGGCGCCGAGGCTGGCGCTGCTCTCCAGCAGGGCGGGGTCGAGCCCGGCGGCGGAGGCGCCCACGGTGCGCAGCGCGAAGGGCGCCGCGATCATGGCATGCCCCATCACCAGCAGCGCGAAGGAGGGCGGCTGCCGCAGCCAGGAGAAGAACATCAGTGCAGCGAGGCCGAAGGCGATGCCGGGCAGCACCAGCGGCGCCAGGAAGGCGCCCTCGGCCAGCCGCGCCCAGCCGGCGCGGGAGCGGGCGATGGCCAGCGCCGCGCCGGTGGCCAGCGCCGTGGAGAGCACCGCCGTGCAGAAGGCCACCAGCAGCGAGTTGCCCGCCGCCTTGTGGATCTGCGCCGAGCGCACCGGGTCGAACAGCTCGGCGTACCAGCGCAGCGTCAGCCCCGGCGGCGGGAAGCGCAGCGCCTGGGAGGTGGTGAAGGAGGTGAGCAGCACGATCAGCACCGGCCCCACCAGCACCAGCAGGGCGATGACGGCCAGTGCCAGGATCAGCAGCGCGAGCGGCCGGTCGGCGGGGGCGAGCCTATGCATGGGCGGCCCTCCGGCCGAGCATGGAGAGGGCGGCGGCGACGGTGAGCACCGAGCCCATCAGGGTGAGTGCGAGCGCCGCGGCCAGCGGCCAGTTGAACACCACCATGGCCTGCTGCCAGACCAGCATGGGCAGATAGGCCAGCCGCCCGCCGCCGATGACGGATTGCGAGATGAAGGCGGTGGAGGCGCTGGCGAAGACGAGGGTGCAGCCCGCCAGCAGCCCCGGCAGCGCCATGGGCAGCACCACCTTCCGCAGCGTGCGCGCCAGCGAGGCGCCGAGCGCCGAGGACGCGTCGAGCAGCGACGGGTCGATCCGCCCGAGCGCCGCGATCAGCGGCAGCAGCATCAGCGGCATTTCTATTTGCGTCAGCGCCAGGACGAGGCCGTGCTCGGTCTGCAGCAGGGGGATGGGCGCGGCGATGGCCCCGGTCGAGAGCAGCGCGTTGTTGATGACACCCTCCCGCCCCAGGATGACGATCCAGGCGAAGGTGCGCACCACCACGGAGGTCAGCAGCGGCAGGATGGCGGCGAGCAGGATCAGCCGCCGCAGCCCCGGCCCCGCCACCAGGTGCAGCAGCGCCAGCGGCACGGCCAGCAGCAGCGTCGCCAGCACCGTGACGGCGCCGAGGCGCAGCGTGTTCAGCACGGCCTGGAGGTGGAAGGCATCGCCCAGCACATCGGCCCAGGCGGTCAGGCTGAGGCTGTCGAGGTTCTCGTCTGTCGCGAAGGAGGTCGCCGCCAGCAGCAGCAGCGGCGCCAGGAAGAACGCCGCCTGCGCCAGGGCGAGTGGCAGCGCGAGCCGCCACGCGCCCTGCTCGGTCACTTCGCCATCTCGCGGTTGAAGCGGTCGATCCAGCGCGGGCGCTGCGGGTTGATCTTCGTCCAGTCATGCGTGACGAAGCTCTTGAGGTCGTCGATCGACTTCATCGGCACGTCGGGGCCGGGCTTCACCTCGGTGTTGACCGGCACGAAGGAGTAGGGGGGCGCCGCCAGCGCGGTCTGCACCGGCGTGCTGATCATGGTGTCGATATACTGGTAGGCGGCGTCGATGTTCCGGCTGCCCTTGGCGATGTGCATGGTGGTGCCGAAGGCCGCGGCACCCGTCTCCGGCACGGCGAACTCGATGTCCACGCCACGGGATTTCAGCAGCGTCACCGTGTAGGTGTTGGTGTACATGATGTCGATCTGCCCCTGCTGGAACAGGCCGGGCATCGCCGCCGGCTGGGCCACGGCGGGCACCAGCGACAGGATTTTTCTCAGTTCGGTGAAGAGCGGCTCCATGTCCGCCTCGGAGCCACCGACGGACTTCGCCATCTCGATCAGCGAGATGGTGCCGAAGGTGGTGCCGAAGCCGGTCAGGCCCAGATGCTTCGCGAATTCCGGCTTGAACAGGTCGCGCCAGCCGGCGGGCCTGGCCACCTTCTTCGGGTTGTAGGCGATGCCCACCACCTGCGCGGCCACACCCGCGCCCACCTCGTCCGAATAGCCGGCGGGCAGCCTGGCGCGGTTGGAGAGGCGCGCGGGGTCGAAGGGCTCGAACAGCTTCAGGTCCATGCCGCTGACGCGCGGCCCGGGGTCGAGCACGAACACGTCGAACGGCGCCACGCCGCGCGCGGCGCGGGCCTTGGCGATCTGGTCCACCGCGAAGAGCGGCTCGAAGGCCACGTCCACGCCGTGCGCCTGCTTCAGCGCGGGGGCGAGCACGGCGCGCAGCGCCTCGTCCCAGCCGCCGGGATAGACGGCGGCGGTCATGCTGCCGGCGGCCTGGGCGGCGCGGAAGGGCAGGCCGGCGGCGCCGAGCGTGCCAAGGGCGGCGCCCATCAGGGTGCGGCGGGAAAGGGCGGTCATGCGTCGTCTCCGGCGGGGAAGAGGGCGGGTCGGGCGGTGGGCAGCAGGGCGACGCGCACCGGCCCCGGCGCGGGGGGCTGGCCGTGCCGCGCCTCGTGCAGCTTGAGCTCCGTGGCGCCGGCCTCGACGTCGTGCACCAGGGCCGGGCCGAGCGGCAGGGAGATGCGCAGCCGGGCGGGCCAGCTCTCCGGCGTCTCCGCCGCGGCGTCGTGCAGCGCCAGGTGCTCGGGGCGGGCGCAGAGCAGCACCCGCTCCCCCACCGCGAAGCCGCGCGGGCTGGCAAGGATCACAGAGGCGCCGACATCGAGCCGCACGCGGTAATCGGCCCCCTCGCGCGCCTCGACGCGGCCATGCAGCCGGTTGCTGGTGCCGACGAAGCCGGCGACGAAGGGCGTGGCCGGGCTGTCATAGACCGTGGCGGGCGCGTCCACCTGCTCGACCCGTCCACCGCGCATCACCGCCATGCGGTCGGCCATGCTCATCGCCTCGTCCTGGTCGTGCGTGACCAGCACGGCGGTGACGCCGAAGCGGCGCTGGATGCGCTTGATCTCCAGCTGCAGATCCAGCCGCAGCGCGCGGTCGAGCGCGGCGAAGGGTTCGTCCAGCAGCAGGATGGCGGGCTCGATGGCGAGCGCGCGGGCCAGCGCCACGCGCTGCTGCTGCCCGCCCGAGAGGGCGCGGGGGCGGCGCGCGGCGAAGCCCTCCATGCGCACGGCGGCCAGCGCGGCCTCGACGCGGCGGATGACCTCCGCCTTCGGCCGGCCGCGCGCCTCCAGCCCGTAGGCCACGTTCTCGGCCGCGCTCATGTGCGGGAACAGGGCGTAGGACTGGAAGACGATGCCCACCCCCCGCTTGCCCGGCGGCAGGTGGCCGATCGGCGCGCCATCGACCAGCACGCGCCCCGCCTCGGGGCGGATGAAGCCGGCGACGGTGCGCAGCAGCGTCGTCTTGCCGCAGCCGGAGGGGCCGAGCAGCGCCAGGATCTCCCCCGGCTCGACGGAGAGGGTGACGCCATCGACGGCGGTGGCCTGCCCGTAGCGGACACGGATGCCATCCATGTCCAGGCGGTGGCCGGCGGGCGCGGCGGGGGCGAGGGCGGCGGGGGTGTCCGTTCGGTCGAGCATGTGCGCCGAATTCTGCAAGGGGCGTGCCATGCGGCACGGCCTCAGCCGAGCCACTCCTCCAGCGCGCCCGTCAGCACGGCGAGGCCGGCGCCGAAATCGGCCATGTCCATCGCCTCGCGCGGGTTGTGGCTGCCATGGTCGTTGCGCAGGAACAGCATGGCGGAGGGGATGCCGAGCCCGGCGAAGGTGGCGCAGTCATGCCCGGCGCCGGAGGCCATGCGGCCGAGCGGAATGCCGGCGCGCTCGCCCGCGCGGCGCAGCGCCGCCTGCAGGCCGGCATCCATCCGCGCGGGCGCGGCATGGGTGCCGGCGCCGAAGTCGAAGCGCACGCCGCGCTCCGCCTCCAGCGCCGCCGCCTCGCTGCGCAGCCAGGCGTCCACGGCGCCGAGCAGCGCGGCATCCTCGCTGCGGATGTCGAGGCTGAAGCGGAAATGGCCGGGAATCTTGGTGGTGGCATGCACCGAAGGGTCGGTGGAGAGGATGCCGGCGGTGCAGACCAGGTCGGCGCCCGAGGCCTCCAGCTCCGCCCAGCGGCGGTCGAGCGCCGCGATCAGTGCCACGCCCGCCAGGGCGGCGTCGCGGCGCTGGGCGCGGGGCACGGCGCCGGCATGGGCGTGCTCGCCCGTCACCGTCACCGCCGGGTAGCGCCGGCTGCCGCGAATGCCGGTGACGATGGCGGCCGGCAGCCCCTGCGCCACCAGCGCCGGCCCCTGCTCGATATGCGGCTCGATGAAGCAGGCAACGCGCCGTGGATCGAGCAGGGCGCGGCCGGCGCGGATCGGGGCGGGGTCGAAGCCCTCGGCGGCCATGTGCTCGGCCAGGGTGCTGCCGGTGTCGCCGCGGCGGAGCGTGTCCGGCGCTTCGGGCGGCAGCAGGCCGAACAGGGCGCGGCTGCCGAGGTAGTGCGCCGGGAACCAGCACATTTCCTCGGCACGGATGCCAAGGATGAGCAGATCACGGGCAGATTTCAGCCCTCTGCGCGCCCGGTGGGCAGCGGCCGCCAGCCCCATCACCACGCCGGCGGCGCCATCGAAATTGCCGCCATGCGGCACACTGTCGAGATGCGAACCGATCACCACGGCGGGCAGGGCGGGGTCCCGCCCCGGCAGGGTCATGCGCAGCGTGCCGATGGCGTCCACCGCCACGCGCAGCCCGGCGGCGCGGGCGGCCTCGGCCAGCAGGGCATGGGCCGCGCGCTCAGCGGGGCCGTAGGAGGCGCGGGTGACGCCCGGCTCGTCGCGCGAGGCGGCGCGCAGCCGGTCGAACAGGGAGGCGGCCAGGTCCAGCGCGGGCCGCAGCTCCGGCGCCAGGGCAGGGAGGGAGGAGGCGGTCATGCCCGGCCTCCCAGCAGGCGGCATGCCAAGGGGCTGGCCCCGCGCTTGCCAGGGGCGCGGCAGACTCTCGGAGGGAAGGAACCCGGCATGACGCGCGACCTCATCGGCTATGGCGGCGAATGGCCCGATCTGCGCTGGCCCAATGGCGCGCGGCTGGCGGTCTCGGTGGTGGTGAACCTGGAGGAGGGGGCCGAGCAGCAGGTGGGCGATGGCGACCCGCAATCGGAGCGGATGGGCGAGGTGCTGAGCGTGGTGCCGCCCGGGGTGCGGGACATGGGGCAGGAGCAGATCTTCGCCTACGGCACCCGCGCGGGTCTGTGGCGGATGCTGGAGGCGCTGGACCGCCACGCCATCCCCGCCACCTTCCTGATGTGCGGCCGCGCCGTGCAGCGCGCGCCCGCTTTGGCCGGCGCCGTGGCGGCGGCGGGGCACGAGGCCGCCGTGCATGGCTGGCTGTGGCGCCCGCATGCCGACTACACCAGCCGAGAGGCCGAGGCCGCCGACCTCGCCCGCTGCGCCGAGACCATCGGCGCCGCCACGGGGCAGCGGCCGGAGGGCTTCTTCTGCCGTGGCGCGGAAAGCGCCTGGACGCGCGGCCTGCTGGAGGAGCAGGGCTTCACCTACACCTCCAACGCCTTCGACGACGACCTGCCCTACCGCGACCCGGCGCATCCCGGCTTGGTGGTGGTGCCCTACGCGCTGGATACCAACGACATGAAGTTCTTCCACCCCAACGGCTTCGTCCGCGCCGGCGAGATGGTGGAGTATGTGTCGGACGCGCTGGACGTGCTGCTGGCCGAGGCGGAGCGTGGCCGGCCGCGCCTGCTGAACATCGGCTATCACCTGCGCATCGCCGGCCGCCCCGGCCGCTTCCGCGCCTTCGAGGGCGTGCTGGAACGACTGGCCGCGCTGCGGGACCGCCTCTGGCTCGCCCGGCGCGCCGAGATCGCCCGCGCCTTCGCCGTGGCCGTGCCGGCCGGAGGCTGAGCGGCTGGCCGATCAAGAAAAGGATGGCGGCCCGGCGGAATGCCGCCCGGCGGATTTCGTTCCGGCTGAAGCCGCGTTAGCCTGCCCCCGGCCCCGTCAGGAGGCCCAAGATGCCAAGGGCAGGAAACGCATGAACCAGTTCACCACTTCGCGCCGCGCGGCCTTCGCCGTGGGCATGACGGGCCTTGCCGCCGGGCTGGCAGGCCCGGCCCTGGCGCAACCGTCCACGCAGCCATCCGGCACCCCGCCGCACCCGCATCGCGGCCCGATGCGCCCCCGCCCGCCCGGCGGGCCGGACCTGATCCGCGGCTTCTCGCGGGAGCGGCTGGCGCGCATGGAGCGGGCCTTCGCCGACGAGGCGGAGCGCGGCTCCTTCGCCGGCTGCGTGGCGCTGGTGGCGCGCGAGGGCGAGATCATCCACCACGAGGCCTATGGCCACCAGGATGCGGCGCGGACGACGCCGATGCCGCGCGACGCCATCTTCCTCCAGGCCTCGATGACCAAGCCGATGACCTCGGCGGCGGCGATGATGCTGGTGGAAGAGGGGAGGATGAAGCTCAGCGACCCCATCACCCGCTGGATGCCGGAACTGGCCAACCTGAAGGTGGAGCGCCGCCGCGACGGCCAGCCGCCCGAGGAGGTGGCGCTGGAGCGGCCGATCACGGTGCAGGACCTGCTGCGTCACACCTCCGGCTTCGCCTATTCCAACGCCGTGCCCTCGGAGCGCATCCGCGACGCCTACCGGGAGCAGAACATCGAGGCCGGGCGCGAGGCCATCACCGGCGACGAGATGCTGCGCCGGCTGGGCGGCATCCCGCTCGCCTTCCAGCCGGGCACGATGTTCTTCTACTCCATCTCCACCGACGTACTGGGGCTGCTGATCGAGCGCGTGGCCGGGCAGCGGCTGGACCGGCTGCTGCAGGAGCGACTCATCGGCCCCCTCGGCATGCGCGACACGGCCTGGTTCGTCGAGCCCGGCAAGCGCGGGCGGCTGGCGGAATCCCCCACCACCGACCCGCAGACCGAGCCGATGTGGCGCGCCTACCGCATCCTGGAGGACGATGCGGGGCGTTCCTACCTGAAGGGCGGCGCCGGGCTGGTCTCCACCGCGGCGGACTACTTCCGCTTCGCGCAGATGATCGCCAATGGCGGGCATTTCGAGGGGCGGCGCTACCTGGCGGCGCCGGTGGTGAACTACATGCTCTCCAACCACATCCAGGGCATGGGCGGATCGCCCACCGCCTCCACCGGGCCGGGCTACGGCTTCGGGCTGGGCTTTGCGGTGCGGTTGCAGGACGGGCTCGGCGTGGCGCCCGGCAGCAGGGGCGACGCGATGTGGGCCGGTGCCTGGGGCACCTCCTTCACCATCGACCGGGCGGAGGGGCTGGTCGGCATCCTGATGGCGCAAGGCCCGAGCGCGCGCGGGCAGACCCGCATGCTGTTCAAGAACCTCGTCTATGGCGCCATGGTGGAGAGCCGCCGCGCCTGAGCAGGCGCGGCATCCCGCCCCGGCAGCGATGCCGGGCGGGGGCCCGGCTCAGCGGCGGGCCTTGCTCTTCTGCAGCTCGCGCTCGATCGAGGATTTCTCGCTGGAGCCCGAGCGGCGGATGATCTCGCGGATGATGGCGGGCGAGACCCGGTGCCGCTTCGCCAGGGAGGCAATCTCCTGCTCCAGCCTGGCTTCGGCCTCGGGGTCCTGGACCGCCGCTTTCTGAGGATTTGGCGGCACGACACGTCTTTCCTGGTTCTGGGCCGCGGGCGGCGCGGGCTTCAGCCCGGCATCGCGGCGCTGCCGCGGATCTGGCTTTCGCGCACCACGCGCTCATGGCCGTCGCGGAGGTTGCGGACGCGGTATTCGCGGTCTGTGGCATCGTTGGGCAGTTGCCGCAGCACCGTGTAGGTGCCGCGCGGCGCCGAGCCGTCGAAGCGGCCGGGCACGAATTCGACGCTCTGGCCGATGGTGAAGCCGTGAGGGGGCATGCGGAACTCCTGGGCGGGCCGGCGAAGGGTCACGCGAGCCAGATGGGAGCGGCAGGCCGGCGGCCCGCGCGCGGCATGGCCCTCAGCGGCTCCCACAATGCTTCCGGAGGCCGGAACAGGCCCGGCCTCCGCTGCCATTGCGCGGGCATGCGCCCGCGCCTCTTCCAGGCCGACGTTGCCCCGAAAGGCAGCCCCGGCGGGGAGGATCAGGCCATCTTGAGGTTGGTGGCCGAGGTCTTGCCCTGCTGGCCGCGCTGCAGGTCGTACTCGATCTTGTCGCCCTCACGCGGCTCGCGCAGGCCCGAGCGCTGCACGTCGGAGATGTGCAGGAAGACATCCTTGCTGCCGTCATCCGGCTGGATGAAGCCAAAGCCCTTGGTCGCGTTGAACCACTTGACGGTGCCGGTGGACATGATGGTGTTCCGTTCATGAATGAGAACCGCTCCGCAAAACCGCAGAACGGATCAAGCTGCGAGGGGAAACGGACACCAGGCTCGGCGCTCAAGCATGAGCAAGGAGAACAGGCCGAACCAAACGAGTTTGACGGTTAACATATGGACGCTTGAACCGCTTTCCGCAAGCATCGATGGCGGAATTGTCGAAGCGCAGGCGCCCTCTGCGGCGCGCGGCCCGGCCCGCGCCGCGTCGCGCCGGAACGGGCCTTTCCTTGCCGGACGGCTAGAACGCCAGCGTCATCTGCTCCGCCGCGCCGTCCCGCTCGCCGCCCAGCGCGGAGAGGGTGACGCCCAGCAGACGGATGCCACGCGGCGGCGGCAGCACCCCGCCCAGCAGCTGCGTGGCGATGCCCTCCAGCTCCGCCAGGCTGCCGACCGGCAGGGCGGAGGACTGGCTGCGGGTGATCTGGCGGAAGTCGCTGAACTTCACCTTCAGCGTCACGGTGCGGCCCTGCAGGCTGTGGCGCGCCACATGCTCCCACACCTTGGCGGTGAGCGGGCGCAGCGCCTCGCGCAGGGCGGCGAACTCGGCGAGGTCCTGGCTGAAGGTGGTCTCGGCGCCGACCGACTTGCGCAGCCGGTGCGCCTGCACCGGGCGGTGGTCCTCGCCACGCGCGATGGCGTGGTAGAAGGCGCCGGCCTTGCCGAACTCGGCCTGCAGCGCCGCCAAGCTCTGCTGCCGCAGGTCGAGCCCCGTCTGGATGCCGAGGCGGTTCATCCGCGCCGCCGTCTTCGGCCCGATGCCGTGGAAGCGGCCCACGGGCAGGTCCTCCACGAAGCCCGGCCCCATGCGCGGGGTGATGACGAACAGCCCGTCCGGCTTGCGGTGGTCGGAGGCGAGCTTGGCCAGGAACTTGTTGTAGGAAACGCCGGCCGAGGCGGTGAGGCCTGTGCGCTCGCGGATGGCGGCGCGGATGCGCTGCGCGATCTCGGTGGCCGAGGCGATGCCCTGCAGGTTCTCCGTCACGTCGAGATAGGCCTCGTCGAGCGAGAGCGGCTCGATCTGCGGCGTGTGCTCGGCGAAGACGGCGCGGATCTGCTCGGAGACGGCGCGGTAGACCTCGAAGCGCGGGCGGACAAAGACGAGGTCGGGGCAGAGCCGCCGCGCGGTGAGCGACGGCATGGCCGAGCGCACGCCGAAGCGTCGCGCCTCGTAGCTGGCCGCCGCCACCACGCCGCGCGCGCTGGAGCCGCCCACCGCCACGGGCAGGCCGCGCAGCGCCGGGTCGTCGCGCTGCTCGACCGAGGCGTAGAAGGCATCCATGTCCACATGGATGATCTTGCGCACGGGCACGGGCACCGGCGCGGGCGGGGCCGCTTCCCGCGTCACGGCGCGCGGCGCGTGGCGGTGGGCGGCAGAGAGGGCAGCGGCGCCGCCGCGATGGCCGCCAGCATGCCGTCCTCCACCGGGCCGGAGAGCAAGGTGGCGGCGGGGAAAGCCGGGAACAGGGCGTCGGTGACGTCGCGCATGAGCGCAGGAAGGTAGGAGATTTCATGGTCATGGTCACGCGCGGCCGCCCGCCGCGCCCGGCTCGCACACGCGGCGGGACGCGCCATGGCCGGGCTGTTCGGCGGCCCCCTCGGCGCCGCGGCCTCGGCGGCCAGCGCCATGAGCGGCGGCTTCCTGCCCTGCGGGCGGCCGAGGGCCGGCAGAGAGGAGGGGAATTGCCAGCACGCGCATTCTCCGGTCTCCTGGCCGGCGCCTGAGGCTGAGGAGGACCGAGTGACCGTGAGCAAGCGCATCCTGCTGGGCATGCTGACCCCCTCCTCCAACACCGTGCTGGAGCCGGTGACGCAGGCGATGGTGGCGGCGCTGCCGGAGGTCTCGGCGCATTTCGGCCGCTTCCGGGTGACCGAGATCGCCCTCTCCGACCAGGCGCTGGGCCAGTTCGACGATAGCGAGATCCTGCGCGCCGCCGAATTGCTGGCGGATGCGAAGGTGGATGTGATCGCCTGGAACGGCACCTCCTCCGGCTGGCTCGGCTTCGAGGCGGATGAGCGGCTCTGCCGCCGCATCACCGAGGCCACCGGCATTCCCGCCACCACCTCGATGCTGGCGCTGAACGAGATCCTCGCCCGCACCGGCGTGCGGCAGCTCGGGCTGGTGACGCCCTATCTGGATGATGTCCAGGCGCGCATCGTCGGGAACTACGCGGCGCTCGGCTTTCCCTGCGCGGCCGAGCGGCATCTCGGCCTGCGCGACAATTTCTCCTTCTCCGAGGTCTCCGCCGCCACGCTGCACGGCATGGTGCGGGAGGTGGCGGCGGCGGGGCCGGACGCCATTGCCGTGGTCTGCACCAACCTGCGCGCCGCACCCCTGGTGGCGGCGCTCGAGGCGGAGACCGGCCTGCCGGTCTACGACACCATCGCGACCGTGGTGTGGAAGAGCCTCCTCATGGCCGGCGCCGACCCCGGCCGGGTGCAGGGCTGGGGCGGGCTGTTCCAGGCGCTGCGGGGCTGAGCCGGGCTCAGAGCCGCCGCGCCAGCGCCATGCCCGCCAGCATGGCCGGCAGGAAGGCCAGCGTGCCCGGCGCGCCGAGGCCGAGCGAGGCCAGCGCCGGGCCGGGGCAGAAGCCGCCCAGCCCCCAGCCGATGCCGAACAGCGCCGCGCCGAGCAAAAGGCGCCCATCCACCGCGCGGCGGGTGGGAAGCTGGAAGGCTTCGGCCAGCAGCGGCCGGGGTCGCCGCAGCACCAGCCGGTAGCCCAGCGCCGTGGTCAGCACCGCGCCCGCCATGACGAAGGCCAGCGAAGGGTCCCAGGCGCCGCCGAGGTCGAGGAAGTTCAGCACCTTCGCCGGGTCGGCCATGCCGGAGACCAGCAGGCCCAGGCCGAACAGCAGCCCGAGGCCGAGATTGACCAGGAAGGACATGGGCTCAGCTCCCGAGGCCGTGCCGCATCAGCGCGACGGTGAGGAATCCGGTGATCATGAAGGTCAGCACCGCCGCAAGGGAGCGTGGCGAGAACCGGGCCAGCCCGCACACCCCGTGCCCCGAGGTGCAGCCATGGCCGAGCACCGCGCCGAACCCCACCAGCAGCCCGGCGAGCGCCATCAGCGGCAGGTTGCCCGGCACGCTCTGGGCGGGGGCGTCGCCGGTGGCCAGCCAGGCCGCCAGCGGTGCCGCCACCAGCCCGAGCACGAAGCCGAGCCGGCCCTTCCAGGCGGCGTCCGGCCAGGGTGGCAACAGCCGGCTGGCGATGCCGCTGATGCCGGCGATGCGGCCTTCCAGCGCCATCATGCCCACGGCGGCGAGGCCGATCAGCACGCCGCCCAGCAGGGCGGACCAGGGGGTGAACGCGGTCATGGGGCAGGCGCCTCCGGGACGCAGAACAGCTGGTGCAGGGTGGCGATGAAGGTCTCGGTCCGCGCATCGGCCAGGCGATAGAACACCGCCTTGCCCTCGCGGCGGGTGGCGACCAGCCCGGCCTCGCGCAGTGCGGCGAGCTGCTGCGACAGGCCGGGCTGGCGGATGCCGAGCAGCGCCTCCAGCCCGCTGACGGGCTGCTCCCCTTCCACCAGGGCGCAGGCGATCATCAGCCGGTCCGGATGCGCGAAGAGCTTCAGGAAGGCGGCGGCCTCGGCCGAGCGGGCCTGCATCTCGGCGGTGGTGAGGGAAAGGCCGCCCGCCATCTCAGCGCCGCGTCCCGGCCGGCGGGGCGGTGGACAGGCCCAGCAGGGGATAGGCCGGGCAGTGGCGGAGCAGGCCCGTGGCCAGCGGCACCAGGCCGATCAGCCCGAGCCAGCGGGCATTCCCCTCCATCCAGAAGGGCAGGGAGAGCAGGGCGAGGCCGAGGACGATGCGCAACGCGCGGTCGAGGCCGCCGACATTGGGAGTCATGCGAGGAGTCCTTCTGGGTGCCAGGCGGGAATGCCGCATGGCGGCTGCATCTACGGGCGAAGCCTAGCTTCAATTACGTAAAAACGAAATAGAAAAATTGCAACTGAAGTAAGGTTGCCCTGTTCCGCCGAGGGGCCGCATTGCCGTGGCGGGCTGGCCTGCCTATCAGGCGCGGCGGCGAAACCGGCTTCAGCACGGCGGCGTTGCTGGGCGCGGGCGGGCAGCAGGGGAGAGACGCGATGGTTCAGGCCCGGCCATGGCTGCGGCGCGTCCGGCTGGCCCTGGCGCTGCTGCTCGGCGCGGCGGCGCTGGCGGCCGCCGTGGCGGGGGTGTTCTGGGTGCAGGCGCGCGAGGGGCAGCTCAGCGAGGCACCGCCGCGCCGCTCCAGCACCCTTGCCCTGCCGGAGCGCGAGAGCCGCATGGTGCTGCGCCTGCGCGTGCCCTTTGCCCTGCTTCGCCAGGCGGCGCAGGAGGCGGTGCCGGGCAGCTTCACCCTGCGCAGCGGGCCCGAGGCCTCCACCCGCCACGAGGTCACCATCCGCCGCGTCGGCGAGATCGGCCTCTCGGCCGCCGGGGAGCGGCTGCGGGTGACGGTGCCGCTGGCCGTGGAGGGCACCGTGAGGCTGGGCGGCGCGCTTGCCGAGCTGCTCTCCCTCGGCCGCAAGAACATCGACGCCGCGGCCGAGGTGCAGGCCGACCTCGGCCTGACGCTGGACGATGGCTGGTGCCCCGCCTGGAGCGTGGCGGTGCAGTACCGCTGGCTGCGCCTGCCGAGGCTGGAGGTGATCGGCGGCGTCTGGGTCGGCATCGAGCAGCAGGTGCGGGCGCAGGTGGAAGCCGCGCTGCGCGACCTTCCGGCGCAGCTGGCCGCGCTGCTGCCCTGCCGGGCGGTGCGCGAGCAGGCACTGGCGCTGTGGCAGCCGCGCAGCCTGACGGTGCAGCTCCCCGCCGCCCCGCCGCTGCACCTGACGGTGCGGCCGCAATCCATCGGCCTCTCGGAGATCACCGTGGCGCCCGGCGATCTCAGCGTGATGCTCGGCCTGCGCGCCACCACCGCCATGGCCTCCCGCCGCCCGCCGGAGGCGCCGCCCAGCTTCCTGCCGCCGCTGCACGCCCTGCCCGAGCGCTGGCAGGAGCGGGACGGGCGGCTGCGCGTCGCCATCCCCGTCCGCGCCGGCTACGACATGATCCGCGACTGGCTGATGCGCGAGTTCGGCGGGCGGGACATCCCCTTCGAGACGCCGCTCGGGCCGGTGCGGCTGCGGGTGCGGGAGATCTTCCTCTACCCCAGCGCCCCGGCGCTGGCGGCGGCCGTCACCTTCGACGCCAGCCTGCCCGGCCTGCTGCCCGACACCACGGGGCGGGTGGTGTTCTACGCCCGGCCGGTGCTGAGCCAGGGCGGCACGCGCGTCGGGATCGAGGAGCTGCGCTTCGCGCGCGACCTGGACAGCCGGCTCTGGTCGCTGGCGACGCTGGTCTTCGAGCAGCAGATCCGGGCGTGGCTGGAGGGCATCGCCGTCTATGATTTGCGCGAGGTGATGCAGGGCGCGCTCCAGGCGCTGCGAGACCTGGCCGCCGACCCGGCCAACACCGGCGGGCTGCGCCTGACGCTGACGCGCCCCAGCCTGAAGCTGGAGCGCCTGGTGCCGGAGCTGGATGCGCTCACCGTGCTGGGCAGCGCCGAGGCGGGGGTGGAGGCGGAGCTGACCGCCCTGCCGCTGCCCTAGCCGACATAGCCGAAGGCCACCGCCGGGCTGGCGGCGGTCTCCACCCAGACGCTTTTGGTCTGTGTATAGGCCGCCAGGGCCTCCCGCCCCGAGGAGCGGCCATAGCCGCTGCGGCCGAAGCCGCCGAAGGGCGAGGCGACGTTGATGGTCTTGTAGCTGTTGACCCAGAAGGTGCCGGCCCGCACCGCCGCCGCCACCCGGTGGGCGCGGCCCACATCCTGCGTCCACACCGCGCCGGCCAGGCCGTAGGGGGTGGCGTTGGCCAGGGCCACGGCCTCCTCCTCCGTGTCGAAGGGCAGCACCGCCAGCACGGGGCCGAACACCTCCTCCCGCGCGATCAGCGCCCCGGGCGCCACGCCGTCCAGGATGGTGGGCGCGTAGTAGAAGCCGCCCGTGCCGCGCAGCGCCTCCGGGCAGCCGCCGCCCGTGGCGAGGCGCGCCCCTGCATCCGCCGCCGCCCGCACCATGCCGGCGATGCGGTCGAGCTGCCGGCGGTTGTTGATCGGGCCGATCTGCGTCGCCGGATCGGTGGGGGCGCCGAAGGGGATGCGCGCGGCAGCATGGGCCAGCCGCTCCACCACCGTGCCGTGCACGGCGCGCTGCACCAGCAGGCGGGAGCCCGCCACGCAGCTCTGCCCCGCGCCGCCGAACACCGCCGCCTGGGCGCCGAGGATGGCGCGGTCCAGATCCGCGTCGGCGAAGACGATGTTGGCCGACTTGCCGCCCAGCTCCAGCACGCTGGGCACGATGTTGCGCGCGGCCTCGGCGGCGATGCGCGCCCCCGCCTCGGCCGAGCCCACGAACACCACCAGCCGCGTTTCGGGATGCGCCACGGCGGCGGCGCCGGTGCTCGGCCCCGCGCCGGCCAGCACGCTGACGAGGCCGCGCGGGATGCCCTCCGCCCGGTGGCACAGCGCGGCAAGGGCGAGGGAGGTGAGCGGCGTCAGCTCCGAGGGCTTCAGCACCACCGCGTTGCCGGCGCAGAGGGCGGGGGCGACCTGCCAGCCGGCGGTGAAGAGCGGCGCGTTCCAGGGCGTGATCTGCACCACCGTGCCGAGCGGCTCGTGCCGGGTGTAGTTCAGGTGGCTGCTGGGGACGGGGATGACGTCGCCATGCAGCTTGTCCGCCCAGCCGGCGTAGTATTCGAACATCTCGGCCACCTTGGCCACCTCGCCGCGCGTGTCGCGGATCGGCTTGCCGGCGGAGAGCGTCTCGATCCGGGCCAGCGCCTCGGCCTCGGCGCGCACCAGCCGCGCCACCTCCCACAGGGCGCGGCCGCGCGCGGCGGCACTCATGCCCCACCAGGCGCGCTGCGCCGGGCGGGCGGCGTCCATCGCCGCCTGCACCACGGCGGCGCCGGCATCGGCGTAGTCCAGCAGGGGCAGGCCGTCGGCCGGGTTCACCAGGGTGAGCCGCTCGCCGCCGCCGGGCAGGATCTCGCCGGCCACGAAGCTGCCCACCGCGCCTTCGGGCAGGAAGCGTTGCAGCAGCGGTGCCAGGGCGGCGGCGTCCGGGGAAAGGCGGGTCTCAGCCATGCGGGGCCTCCTCGGCGGCGCGGTAATCGGCCATGCGGGTGAAGTCGGCGGCGTCGGGCAGGGTGGGGGCCGCCGCCTCCCACAGGCGGCGGACCTCGGCGGCCAGCGGCAGGTCGAGACCCACCGCTTCGGCCAGCTCGGCGGCGAGGCGCACATCCTTGCGCATCAGCCCGGCGGTGAAGCCGCTGTCGAAGCCGCCGGGCAGCACCCAGCGCGGCACCATCACCTCGGTGGCCGCGCTGCGGCCCGTGGCGGCGTTGATCACGGCCAGCGCCTCGGCGGCCGGCAGCCCGGCGGCCTCGGAGAGGCGCAGCGCCTCCCGCGCCGTCACCAGATGCGCCGCCACCAGCATGTTGTTCACCAGCTTGGCGATGTTGCCCGCGCCCGAGGCGCCGACATGCACCACCCGCGCCGCCATCGCCTCCAGCACCGGGCGCACCGCGGCGAGATCCCCGGCCGTGCCGCCCACCATCATCGTCAGGCTGCCGGCGGCCGCGCCGGCGGGGCCGCCGCTGACCGGCGCGTCCAGCAGCCCGTGCCCCGCCGCCTCCAGCCGCGCGGCGAGGCGGCGGGTGGTGACGGGGTCGGAGGTGGAGGTGTCGATCAGCACCACCCGCCGCCCCGGGCGCGCCAGCAGCCCGCCCGGCGCGGTGGCCACCGCCTCCACGTCGCGCGCATAGGGCAGGGAGAAGACCAGCGCGTCGGCCTGGGACAGCACCTCCTGCTGCGCCGCCGCGACCGCGATGCCGGCCGCGCGGGCGGCCTCCTGCCGTGCCAGGCTGATGTCGTGGCCCAGCACGGCGAAGCCGGCGCGCAGCAGGCTCGATGCCATGCCGAAGCCCATCTGCCCCAGCCCGACCACGCCGATGGTGGAGAGTTCCATGCCTGCCTTCCCCTGCGGTTGGGCGCAGGGTGGCGGCGGGCCGGCATCGCAACAAGACGCAGTTTCCGAACGAGGCGTTGCCGTTCCGGCAACGCTCCTCCTGGTTCAGCCGGTGGCCGCGCGGTGCGGCGCCTCCGGTGTCTCCAGCGTCTGCGCCGGCAGGCCGAAGCGCCCGAGGCCCGGCAGCTTGATGGCCGGCCGCCGCAGGTCGAGCCCCGCCACGGCGCCGAGCAGGTTCAGCTCGATCCCCTCCACCCAGCCGAGGGTCAGCCCCGCATAGCCGGCGAGCGAAAGGGTGAACCCGGTGCCCGAGCCGGTGGGCCGCAGCCAACGCCCGTTCCAGGGGTAGTCCTTGCCGATGGCGGTGGGCGGCAGCACGATGCCGAGCCCCGGCACGGCGCCCATCACGGCGGCGACGAAGGTGTTGGAGTTGGGTCCCGGCCAGGCGCGGTAGTCGCCGCGCTCGCGCCAGGCGTAGCTGGCGATGGCATCGCGCAGCGCCGGGATCATCGCCGCCGCCTCCGCCCCGTCGAGGGCGAAGACCGTCTCCGGCGCGTGGCCGAACCAGCGGCCATCGGCCTCGAAGCCATTCATGCGGATCGGCTCGCCCCAGGCGGTGTAGTCGTAGCGGGTGTAGGCGGCGGCGCCTTCCGGCTTGAAGACGATCCAGCAATGGGTGGCGAAGATGCCGCGCCAGCGCACCGTCTGCGCGGCGAAGACGCGGACCAGGGCAGGCCGGTGCGCCGCGGCGGGCGGCAGCAGCCCGGCGCTGGAACGGTCGGCGATGCGCCAGCCGGCGCCGCTGCCGCTGTTGAAGTAGAGCCCCGCCGAGATGGCCAGCGGCAGCAGGTAGGCGAGGGCGAAGAACCAGAGGAAGAGGCGGAGGAGGGTCATGCACGGTCCCTGGCGGGGGGCGGCGCCGGCGGCGCGGTCCAGGCCAAAGTTCCAGGGATGGGGGCGCCGGCCGCCCTCCGCAAGGCTTCAGCCGGCGCGGCTCTGCCGCACCACCGCGTCCTCCCGCCGCCGGATCTCGGGCCGCAGCGCGGTGCCGAGGCCCGGCGCGGTGGGTGCCTGCACCATGCCCTCGCGGATGACGGGCAGGGCGGTGACGAGGTCGCGGTACCAGGTGGCGAGCGTCGCGCGCACCACCTCCTGGAAGATGGCGGTGGGGGCGTGCAGGGCGAGGTGCAGCCCGGCCATCAGCGTCACCGGCCCGGTGCAGTCATGCGGGGCGACGGGCTTGGCATGGCTCTCGGCCAGGGCAGCGATCTTGCGCCCCTCCGTCAGCCCGCCGCACCAGGCGAGGTCGAGCATGACGATGTCGATGGCGTCCGCCGCCAGGAGCTGCCGGAAGGGCACGGTGCCGGCGAGCGTCTCGCTGCCGCAGAGCGGCGTGCGGGTCTGCCGGCGGAGGTCGGCCAGCCCGCCGATGTCGTCCATCTTGTTCAGCGGGTCCTCGGCCCAGAACACGCCGTAATCCTCCAGCGCGCGGCAGATGCGCGCGGCGGCATGGGCGCCCCACAGGCTGTGCAACTCGCACATCACCTCGATCCGGTCGCCCACGGCGGCGCGGACCTTGCGGAAGGGCTCGAGCCCGGCCTTGAGGTTCTCCAGCGTGATCAGGTGGCCGCCGGAGGCGGGGGCGTAGATGTCGAAGGGCCAGATCTTCATGGCCGAGTAGCCCTCGGAGAGCAGGCTCTCGGCCAGGGCGCCCGCGTCGCGCATGAAGGCCACCTGATCGTCATAGGGACCGGCCGGCCGGTCCTCAGTGCCGATGTCGCGCCGCCCGACGCCGCTGGTGTTGTAGGCATAGCCGGCGCAGGTATTGTAGGCGCGGATGGCGAGGCGGCTGGCGCCCCCCAGCGCCTCGTGCACCGGAATGCCGTGGCGCTGGCCCATCAGGTCCCACAGGGCAAGGTCCACGGCGCTGGCCGCGCGCACCTCGGCGCCGGCGCTGTGGAAGCCGAGATAGGGCGTCATCAGGTGGCGCGAGACGGCCTCGATCTGCCGCGCGTCGCGCCCGAGCAGCCAGGGGGCCACCTGCTCGTGCAGGGCGGCCTCCACCGCCTGGGCGCCGCGGAAGCTCTCGCCCAGGCCGGTCAGCCCCTCATCGGTCTCGATCTCCACCCAGATCAGGTTGGGCCGCTCGGCGATGCGGATGGTGCGCAGGCAGGTGATGCGGGACATGGGCCAGGCTCCTCGGGTTACTCGGCGCGGATGTCGTTGGCGCGGATGACGGCGCCCCAGCGGGCGGTCTCGGCGCGCACATGCTCGCCCATCCGCTCCGGCGGGCCGCCGAGCGGCACCACCGCCGCCTCCTGCAGCCGGCGGCGGATGGCGGGGTCGTCCAGCGCCTTGTTGAAGGCGGCGTTGAGCGCGGCGACGGCCTCGGGCGGCGTGCCGGCGGGCGCCAGGAAGCCGAACCAGCTGTCGATGACGATGCCGGGGATGCCGGCCTCGGCGAAGGTCGGCACCTCCGGCAGCTCGGGGATGCGCTCGGCCGAGACGGCGGCCACGGCGCGCACCGCGCCGGCGCGGATCTGCGGCAGGATGGAGGGCAGGTTGTCGAAGAACACGTCGATGCGGCCGGCGATCAGGTCGGTGATGGCGGGGCCGCTGCCGCGATAGGGCACGTGCACCCATTTCAGCCCCAGCCGGCCGCGCAGCAGCTCCGGCGTCAGGTGGTTGGAGGCGCCGACGCCGGAGGAGCCGAAGCTCAGCCCGTCCGGCCGCTTCGCCAGTTCCAGTACGCCGGCGAGATCGCTGGCCGACAGGCCGGGCCGCACCGCCATGACGTTGCGCACCGCGCCGGTGAGGATGACGGGGGTGAAGCTGCGCGCGAGGTCGTAGCCCGGGTTGGCGTAGAGCGAGGGGTTCGCCCCGCAGGTGCCGATGGTGCACTGGATCAGGGTGGTGCCATCGGGCTGGGCGCGGGCCACCTCGGCGGTGCCGATGTTGCCGGCGGCGCCGGCCTTGTTCTCCACCACCGCGCCGGCGGGCAGGTGCGGCGCCGCGCCCTGGGCCAGCAGGCGGGCAACGATGTCGCTGGTGCCGCCGGGCGCGAAGGGCACGACGATGCGCACGGGCCGCTCCGGCAACTGCGCCAGGGCCGGGCGCGGCAGCGCGGCGGGCAGGCTGGGAAGGCCGAGGGCGAACAGCAGCGCCAGGGCGCGGCGGGGCTTGGGCATGGCGTCCTCCTTCCCCTCTGGCGGGGGTCGGCGGCAGCTTCGCCGCGCGGCGGGATTTGTCAAACAGATTCGCTGGTACGGTCAGAAGATTATGACAGATATTTACAGCTTGCCGGCCGCTTCCCGGGCTTCCATAACCGCGCCATGGAGACGGACCCTGCCCCCTCGCTCAGCGACACCGTCTATGCCCGGCTGACCGAACTTCTCGGCACAGAGGCCTTTCCGGAGGGTGCCCGGCTGCCGGGGGAGAACGAGCTGGCGCGGCGCTTCGCCGTCTCCCGCCCCGTGCTGCGGCAGGCCCTGGCGCGGCTGCGGGCCGAGGGGCGGCTGGAGTCGCGCAAGGGGTCCGGCACCTATGTGCGCCAGGTGGCGCTCCCGGCCCTGCCGCCGATCGGCTTCGGGCCGCTCGGCAACATCCCCGATGTCCGGGCCTTCCTGGAATTCCGCTGCGGGGTGGAGAGCGCCATGGCCGCCGAGGCGGCGCGCCGGGACGACGCGGCGGCGCTGCGGCACTTGGCGCGGGCGCGCGACGCGCTGGCGGCGGAAACCCATGCCGGCCGCCCCTCCATCGAGGCCGACATCGCCTTCCACCAGGCTGTCGCGGAGGCCAGCGGCAACCGCTTCTTCGTGGCGGTGATGGCGGCGCTGGCCGAGCAGACGCGCTTCAGCATCCGCCTGACGCGGGAGCTCTCCGACACGCCGGACGCGGAGCGCTTCGCCACCATCCGGCGCGAGCATGGCCGCATCGCCGAGGCCATCCTGGCCGGCGATGCGGAGGCGGCCGGGGCCGCCATGGCCGAGCATCTGCGCGGCGGCATCCTGCGCCTGTTCGGCGGCTGAGGCGGCGGCCTCAGCGCTCCAGCACGGATTCGTGCACCCAGCCGAAGGGGGCGTCCTCGCCCACCTGCAGCCAGCCGCCCGGCGCCTCGCCGAAGACGCGGAGGGCGGAAGCCCGCGGCACGACCCGCACCACCGCGCCGCCGCCGCCCGGGCTGCTGCGGATGTTGACCGGATGCGCGGCGGTGGTGGTGACGCTGCCCGCCCCCGCCGGCACCTGGGATGGAGCCGCCTGTGTCGCCGGAGCCTGGGCCGCCGGAGCCTGTGCCGCCGGCGCCTGGGCGGATGGCGCCTGCGCCCCGGACGGCGGGGCGGCATGCGGTGGTGCCGCCGGCGCGGGGGCCGGGCCGGATTGCTGCATCAGCGCCGTGTCGGAGGGGAGGGGAGGCAGGGCGCCCACACCCTGGCCCTGGCCGCTGCGCGGCCCGCCGCCCTCGAAGCAGCGCTCGATGCTCTCGATGTAGACGCGGCTGGCCTCGACATTCGACATGCCGATGACGAGGCTGGCGCGGCCCGCCTTGCCATCCTGCACCGTCACGGCCGCCACCCAGGGGATGTACGGGTCGTTCACGGCGCCGGTCGGGTTCACCTGGCCGCAGACGGCGTAGGTGCCGGGGATCTGCTGGCCATAGACCTGGATGGCCCGCAGCCGCATCTCTCCGGTGGCCCGCAGGCGGGCGCGCACCTGCTCCTCGGCGGCCTGGCGCGCGGCGGCGATGCCGGCGCCCTGGCCGGCCTTCGCCTCGGCGGAGGTCTTTTCGGCGTCGTCGCAGCCGGCGAGGCCGAGCAGGGCCAGCAGCGTGAGCGGGGCAAGAAGCTTGGGCATCACAGGAGCTTAGCATGCCCCGGCCGCCTGACGAAGCCGCGGCCGGCGCGGCCCTGCCCCGCCGGCCGCGTCGTCTCTCAGGCCAGGGCGGCGTCGAACCCGTCCGGCACCACGCCGCGCGGCCGGGCCAGGGCATAGGGCCCGCGGGCCAGGAACCGGCCGGAGCCGGGCTGCGCCAGCACCTCGCCGTCGCGCACCGCCACCTCGCCACGGCGGATGGTGACGCTGGGCCAGCCCTTCACCGCCATGCCCTCCCAGGGGGTGTAGTCGATGGCGTGGTGCAGCGCCGCGTTGCGGATCACCCGCTCCGCATCCGGGTCCCACAGCACCAGGTCGGCATCGGCGCCGGGGGCGAGGCTGCCCTTGCGCCCGGCCAGGCCGAACAGCGCCGCCGCATTGGCCGAGGAGAGGCGCACGAAGGTCGGCAGGTCGATGCGGCCCTTCGAGACGCCCTCGGAGAACAGCACGGGCAGCCGCGTCTCGATGCCCGGCACGCCGTTGGGGATGGCGTTGAAGGCCGGCGTGCCGTCCGGCCGCTGCACGGCGGCGCCGGTGCCATAGGCGCTGCCGCCGGCCACGCGCTTCTGCGTGGCGAAGGAGAAGCCGCAATGGTCGGAGGTGACGACATCCAGCGTGCCGTCCTGGATGCGGCGCCAGATGCGCGCATTCTCGCCCTTCTCGCGCAGCGCGGGGGAGCAGACCGCCTTGGCGCCGGCGAAATCGGCGCCGGTCAGGTCGTCATGGTCGAGGGTGAAGTATTGCGGGCAGGTCTCGCCCCACACCTTCAGGCCGCGGCCCTTCGCGCGGGCGATCTCGGCCGCCGCCTCCTCGCAGGAGACGTGGAAGACCTGGATCGGCTGGTCCACCAGCTCGGCCAGCGCGATGGCGCGGTGCGTCGCCTCGCGCTCCACCACGGGGGGGCGGGACCAGGCGTGCTGCAGCGGGTCGGTGAGGCCGGCCTTCAGCAGCGCCTGGATGCGCCAGCCGATGGCGTCGAAATTCTCGCAATGCACGGTGACGAAGGCGCCGAGCCGCTTCGCCGCCGCCAGCACCTCCAGGAACTCGGCATCGGTCAGGCGCAGCGGGTCGTAGGTGAGGAACACCTTCAGGCTGCGGATGCCGCGCGCGACGAGGGCGGGCACCTCCTTCTGCATCACCTCGGGCGTCGGGTCGGTGATGATCTGGTGGAAGGAGTAGTCGGCGCGGGAGGCGGCGGCGCGCGCCTCGTAGCCGGGGGCGGAGGCGGCGAGGCTGTGCCCCTTCCACTGCGGCAGGAAGCAGATGAAGGCGGTGGTGCCCCCCGCCAGCGCCGCCGCCGAGCCACTGGCGAAGCTCTCCTCGTGCAGCGAGCCGTCCTGGCCCATTTCCTCGAGATGGCAATGGGAGTCGAGGCCGCCGGGGGTGACAATCATCCCCTTGGCCGAGATCTCCTCCCGCCCGCGCCCCAGCCCGTGGCCGAGGGCGGCGATGCGGCCGTCGCGGATGCCGATATCCGCCTCGAACACCTCCGCCGCCGTGGCCAGGGTGCCGCCGCGCACCACCAGATCGAACCCGTCCATGCCTGTCTCCCTCAAGCCCCGCCCGCGCCGCAATGGCCTCCCCCAGCTAGCAGAGCGGCGCCGGGGCGGATAGCGCCGCCCGCCGGGACCGCGCGGTGACAGGGCGCGCGCGCCCGTGCATCCTGCGCCGCCTTCCCGAACCGCACGAGGCCCCGCCCGCCATGTCCCGAGACGCCGCCATCGCCGCCGCCCGCCAGACGCTGGAGGACGGTTCCCTGCTGGAAACCCTGGCGCGCCGCGTGGCCTTCCCCACCTCCAGCCAGGACCCGGAGAGCGCGCCCCACCTGCTGGCCTATCTGGAGCGGGAGATCGCGCCGGACCTGGAGCGGATGGGCTTCGCCTGCGCCATCCACCCCAACCCCAGCGGGCAGGGCGGCCCGTTCCTGATCGGCCGCCGCATCGAGAACCCGTCCCTGCCCACGCTGCTGACCTACGGCCATGGCGACACGGTGCGCGGCATGGAGGGGCAATGGCTGGAGGGCCTCTCCCCCTGGGTGCTGACCCAGCGCGGCGAGCGGCTCTACGGCCGCGGCATCGTCGACAACAAGGGCCAGTTCACCAGCAACCTCGTGGCGCTGGACGCGGTGCGGCGGGTGCGCGGGCGGCTCGGCTTCAACGTCGTCGTGCTGCTGGAGATGAGCGAGGAGGTCGGCTCCCCCGGCATCGACGAATTCTGCCGCGCCCATCGCGAGGAACTGGCGGCCGACGTGCTGATCGCCTCCGACGGCCCCCGCCTGGTGCCGGAGGTGCCGACGCTGAGCCTCGGCACGCGCGGCGCCATCAGCTTCGACCTGCGCGTGCGCTACCGCGAGGGCGGGCACCATTCGGGCAACTGGGGCGGCGTGCTGGCCAATCCGGGCGTCCGGCTGGCGCATGCGCTGGCCAGCATCATCGACCGCGACGGCAAGGTGCTGGTGCGCGAGCTGGTGCCGGAGGGCATCTCCGACAGCATCCGCCGGGCGCTGGCCAAGTGCCGCGTCGATGGCGGGCCGACGGGGCCGAAGATCGACCCCTGGTGGGGCGAGCCGGGCCTCTCGGCGGCGGAGAAGGTGTTCAGCTGGAACACCTTCGAGGTGCTGGCCTTCAGCACCGGCAACCCGCTGGCGCCGGTGAACGCCGTGCCGCCCGAGGCCTTCGCCCGCTGCCAGATCCGCTACACGGTGGACCGGCCGGTGGAGAGCTTCGTTCCCGCCATCCGCCGCCACCTCGCCGCCCAGGGCTTCAACGACGTGGTGGTGGAGGAGGTGAAGGAAGGCGCCGACTGGGCCGCCACCCGCATGGACCCCGAGGGGCCCTGGCCGACGCTCGTCGCCGCCTCGGTGGAGCGCAGCCTGGGCAAGGCACCGATGATCGTCCCCAATGCCGGCGGCTCGCTGCCGAATGACAGCTTCGCCCTCACGCTGGGGCTGCCCACCGTCTACATCCCGCATTCCTACAGCGGCTGCTCGCAGCACGCGCCGAACGAGCACGCGCTGCTGCCGCTGGTGCGGGAATCGCTGGAGCTGGCCGCCGGCCTGTTCTGGGATCTGGGCGAGCAGGGCTGGCCGGGGCGGCAGGGCGCGCCGCCGGCCTTCCTGCCCGCCGCGGCGGGCTGAGCCTCAGCCGGGGCGCGGCCGGGCCGGCAGGATGGCGGCCCGCAGCGCCGCCAGGGTGGTGGGCAGTGGCCCCGGCCCGAAGGGGTCGGGCACCTCTACCGGCCGGCGCTCCTGCATCACGTAGCAGCGCCCGGCGAAGCCGCGTACCAGCCGCAGATCGTGCGTGACGAAGAGATAGGCCACGCCCGTCTCCCGCCGCAGCCGGTGCAGCAGGGCGAGGACCTGCGCCTGCGTCTCCAGGTCCAGGCTGTTCACCGCCTCGTCCAGCAGCACCAGGCGCGGCGCGGGCGCCAGGGCGCGGGCGATGCAGAGCCGCTGCAACTGCCCGCCGCTGAGCCGGTGCGCCAGCCGGTCCATCATCGCGGGGTCCAGCCCCACCGCCCGCATCAGCCCGGCCACCCGCTCCCGCAGCGCGGGGCGCGGCAGGCGCTCCGCCAGCAGCGGCTCCGCCACCACCGCGAAGGCGGAGAGGCGCGGGCTGGTGGCGGCGAAGGGGTCCTGGAACACCGCCTGGATGGCACGCCGCGCCGCCGGCGCCACCCGGCCGCGCGCATCGCGCAGCGGCTGCCCCTCGAACAGCACCGCGCCGGCATCGGGCGGCTCCAGCCCCAGCATCAGCCGCCCCAGCGTGCTCTTGCCCGAGCCGGTGGGGCCGAGCAGGGCGACGCATTCCCCGGCGCCGATCCGCAGCGCCGCATCCTCCAGCACCGGCAGGCGGCGGCGGGAGAGCAGCCCGCCCTGGCGGTAGGCGTGGTGGATGCCGCGCATCTCCAGCAGCGGCGTCATGCCGGCAGCGCCTCGCCATAGAGCGCCAGATGCGTGGCCAGCAGCGCCCGGCTGTGCGGGTGGCGGGGAGCGTCGAAGAAGCCCCGCACCTCCTGCTCCTCGACGAGCCGCCCGCCCTGCATCACCGCCACGCGGTCCGCCAGCCGCGCCACCACGGAAAGGTCGTGCGTCACCAGCAGCAGGCCGAGGCGCCGCCGCGCAACCAGCCCTTCCAGCAGCGAGAGGATCTGCGCTTGCACGATCAGGTCGAGATCGGTGGTGGGCTCGTCGGCCAGCAGGAAATCCGGCGTGCGCGCCAGGGCCAGGGCCAGCATCGCCCGCTGCAGCATGCCGCCGCTGAGCTGGCCGGGGTAGAGCGGCAGCAGCCGCGCCGGCGCATCGAAGCCCACCTCGCGCAGCAGCCCCTCGGCCCGCGCCGTGGCGGCGGCGCCGCGCAGCCCGTCGCAGGCCAGGGTCTCGCGGAAATGCCGGCCGAGGGTGACGAGCGGGTTGAAGCCGCCGCGCGGCGCCTGCTGCACGAAGCCGATCCGCCGGCCGTGCAGCGCCGCCTGGGCGTCCGCGTGCAGCACCGCGCCGTCCAGCCGCAGCACCCCGGCCACGCGCCGCACGCCGCGCGGCAGCAGGCCGAGCAGCGCCAGCGTCGTCAGGCTCTTGCCGCCGCCGCTGGTGCCGACGAGGCCTAGCACCTCCCCCCGCCGCAGGGCGAGCGAGACGCCATCGACCAGCGCCACGCCGCCCGCCTCCAGCCGCAGCCCCTCCAGCGCGAGGCCGGCACTCAATGCGCGTGCTCCCGCAGCGTCGGGTCCAGCCGGTCGCGCAGCGCGTCGCCCAGCAGGTTGAAGGCCAGCACGGTGAGCAGGATGGCCGCGCCCGGCAGCAGCACCAGCATCGGCGCGCTGCGGAAGAAGGGGCGGGCGTCGTTGATCATGATGCCCCATTCCGGCGCCGGCGGCGCCACGCCGAGGCCGAGGAAGGACAGCCCCGCCAGGTGCAGCATCCAGTGCCCGAGGTCGAGGCTGGTCAGCACGGCGAGCTGCCCCGCCAGCGCCGGCAGCACGTGCCGCCGCAGGATGGCCAGCCGCGAGAGCCCCGCCACGCGGGCGGCCAGGATGTGGTCGCGCTGCCGCAGCGAGAGGGTGAGGCCGCGCACCAGCCGCGCATACCAGGCCCAGTGCGAGAGGGCGATGGCCACCACCACATTGCCGAGGCCCGTGCCCAGCGCGCCGATCATGAACAGCGCCAGCACCAGGGTGGGCACGGTCATGAAGGCGTCGCACAGCCGCATCAGCACCGCGTCCACCACCCCGCCCAGCATGCCGGCGAGCATCCCCACCGCGCAGCCCAGCGCCAGCACCAGCGCCAGGATGGCGGCCACCGCGCCGAAGGAGGCGCGCGCCCCCCAGAGCAGGCGGGAGAGCAGGTCCCGCCCCAGATGGTCGGTGCCCAGCCAGTGCGCCGCCGAGGGCGGCAGCAGGCGGCGGGCGAGGTCGGTGGCCGCCGGGTCGTGCGGCGCGATCCAGGGCGCCAGCAGCGCGGCACCCAGCAGCAGCGCGACCAGCCCGAGCGCCAGCGGCAGCAGGAGGCGCCTCACGCCGCACGCTCCAGCCGGATGCGCGGGTCGAGCCAGGCATAGGCGAGATCGACCAGCAGGTTGCCCAGCACGAACACCGTGGTCAGCACCATGACGAAGCCCTGCAGCACCGGGTAGTCGCGGTTGGCGATGGCCTGCAGCGCCCAGCGGCCGAGGCCGGGCCAGCCGAACACCGTCTCCACCACCATCGCGCCGCCGATCAGCTCGCCCAGGTGCAGCCCCATGGCGGTGAGCGGCGGCAGCATGGCGTTCAGCGCCACGTGTCGGCCGAGCAGGGTGCGGCGCGGCAGGCCGCGCGCGGCGGCGAAGCGCAGATGCGGCTCGCCCAGCGCCCCCAGCACCGAGGCGCGCACCAGCCGCAGCATGACGCAGGCGGACATGGTGGCGGTGGCCAGCGCCGGCAGCACCAGGCTCGCCGGCCCGTCGCGTCCCATCGCCGGCAGCCAGCCCAGGGTGACGGCGAAGAGCAGCACCAGCAGGAAGGCCAGCCAGAAATTCGGCACCGAGACGCCGAGGAAGGCGATGAGGCGCGTCGCGTGGTCCGGCCAGCGGTCGCGCCGCAGCGCCGCCCACAGGCCGAGCGGGATGCCGAAGGCCAGCGTCACCAGCATGGCGGTGCCGGCCAGTTGCAGCGTGGCGGGCAGGAACTCGGCGATCTCGGCGGCGACGGGCCGGCGGGTGAACCAGGAGGTGCCGAGGTCGAGCCGCAGCGCATCGGCCAGCCAGGCGCCGTACTGCGCCAGCAGCGGCCGGTCGAGGCCCAGCTCCGCCCGCGCCAGGGCCAGCGCGGCGTCGGTGGGCGGGATCTGCGCCAGGCGCAGATAGTCCAGCGCCGGGTCGCCGCGGCCGAGGCGCAGCATGGCGAAGAAGCCGAAGGATACCGCCAGCAGCAGCGGCGGCAGCGAGAGCAGGCGGCGCAGCGCGAAACCCGTCATGGCGCCTCAGCCGCGCGGGAGGATGCGGTCGAACGGGATCTCGTAGCGCGTGTCGCCGAAGGGGACGGTGCCGAGATCCGCGCGGTGCACCAGCTTGTTGGTGAGGAAGGAGATGGGGAAGTACACCGCCTGCTCGTGCAGGGTGGTGAGCAGCCAGCGGTATTCCTCCGCCCGCGCCGCCTCGTCCGTGCCGGCCAGCGCGGCGCCGATGCGGCGGTCGATCTCGTCCTTCATCGGCAGGCCCCGCTGTGCCTGGTAGTCGGCATGGGCGGGCTGGCGCATGGCGGCCAGGAAGGCGTGCGGGTCGTAGGGCGCGCCCCAGGTCTCGGCGAAGATCAGGCCGAAATCGCCGGATTTCTGCCGGCCGAGATAGGTGGCGCTGTCCTCGCCCAGCAGCCGCGCGCCGATGCCGATGCGCGCGAGGTCGCCCTGGATGGCCTCGGCCAATGATTTCTGCAACGCGTCGCTGCCGGTGAAGCAGAGGTCGAGCACCAGCGCGCGCCCGGCCCGCCGCCGCACGCGCTCGCCGGGGGCGAGGTGCCAGCCGGCCTGCTCCAGCAGCGCCGCGGCGGCCGCCCGGTCGAAATCCGGGGCGCGCAGGCCGAGATCGGCATGGGGGAAGTTCTCCGCGAACAGCGTTCCGGCCGCCGGCTCGGTGTCCAGCAGCACGTGCCGCACCAGCGCCGCCCGGTCCACCCCGCGCGCGATGGCGTGCCGCACCGCCGGCGCGTCGGTGGGGAAGCGCGCGGAGTTCACCGCCAGCAGCCGCGTGGCCAGCGGCGGCGAGACGGCGGCGGTGAAGCGGCGGTCGGCGGCGAAGCGGCGGAAGGTGTCGGCGTCGAGCTGGTCGGTGCCGTAGGCGAGGTCGATCTCGCCCGCCTCCAGTGCCAGGGCGCGGGTGTTGCTGTCAGCCGCCACCCGTACCAGCACCTGCTCCAGCGCCGGGGGGCCGTCCCAGTGATGCGGGTTGCGGCGGAACAGGTCGTGCTGGCCCGGCCGCGTCTCGGCCAGCATCCAGGGGCCGGTGCCGATGGGCGCGCTGATGCCGCCATCCGGCCGCAGCACGGCGGGCGAGGCAAAGCGCAGCGGGCGGATCAGCGCCAGCTCCATCAGCGCCGGAGGGTAGGGGCCGCGCAGCCGGAGCCGGACCGTGCCGGGGCCGAGCGCCTCGGCATCCTCGATCTGCGCCACCAGCGCCAGCCAGTCATGCCGCTCGGGCCGCGCCAGGAGGGCGCGGATGTTGGCCACCACGGCGGCGGCGTCGAAGGGCGCGCCGTCGGTGAAGCGCACGCCCGGCCGCAGGGTGAGGACATGGCCGCGCCCATCCGGCTCCGCCCGCCACGCCGTGGCCAGCGCGGGCGCGAGCTGCCCGCCCTCCACATAGCGCAGCAGCGGCTCGTAGAGCATGGCCTGCGCGTACATCTGGTTCGGCGCGTAGAGGTGCGGGTGCAGCGGCCCGGCATTGGCGGGCCAGGAGAAGCGCAGCGTGCTGCGGGCCGGCGCGGCCGCCCCGGCGGTTCGGACCAGGGCCGGCAGGGCGGTAAGCGCGGGCAAGGCCCGCAGCAGGGAGCGACGCAGCATGGGGCCGGCCTCGCGGGCATGGAGTATGAGGTTTCTGGCGAGACCTCATACGGTTTCCGGCCGGCGGGTGTCCAGCCGGGCGCGGGCAGGGCGCCAGGTCCGCTGCCGGCGCGGCGCTTCTCAGCCTTCCTGCGGCGGAACCGGCCTGGGGCGGCCGGTCCGGCGGGGCGCGGCGGGCGGCGGGCCGGAGGGCTGGCCGGATGGTGCCAGCAGGGCGGCCTCGGCGCGCAGCGCCTCGGCCAGCGCCGCGGCGGCCGGCGGCAGGGAGCGCCCGCTGCGCCGCACCAGCCCCACCATGCGCCGGATGCCGGGCGGCCCCAGCGGCCGCGCCGCCAGCTCCGGCGCCATGCGCAGCTCCGCCGCCGTGGAGGGCACCAGCGCGATGCCCAGCCCGGCCCGCGCCATGCCCACCAGCGTGCCGGTGTGCACCGCCTCCTGCGCGGGCGTGACCATCCGCCCCGTGCGCGCGAAGGCCTCGTCGACCAGGCGGCGGATGCTGCTGTCGGGCTCCAGCAGCAGCAGCCGCTCCTTGGCCAGCCGCGCCAGCGGGATGGCCGCCTGGCCGGCCAGGGCGTGGTCCGGCGGCAGCAGGGCCAGGATTTGGTCGCGGAACAGCGGATCGACCGACAGCTCGCCGCCTGGGGCCAGGTCCGTGGCGATGCCGAGATCCACCTGCTCGGCCCGCACCATCTCGTAGATCTGCCCGGTCACCGCCTCATGCAGCCGCACGCGCAGCTCGGGGTGGGTGGCGCGCAGCCGCGCCATGGCGCCGGGCAGCAGGCCGGAGGCCACCGAGGGCAGCGCCGCCAGCCGCACCGCGCCGCGCCGCCGCGCCGCCAGGTCCTGCAGGCTGCTCACCGTGTGGTCCAGCTCGCGCAGCAGCGGCTCCAGGCTGCGGGCCAGCTCGCGCCCGGCGGCGGTGGGCTCGGCGCCCTGCGGCGTGCGGTCCAGCAGGCGCAGGCCAAGCGCCGCCTCCAGCTGCCGGATCTGCACCGTCAGCGCCGGCTGGGTGATGTGCAGCAGCCCGGCGGCACGGGTGAAGCTGCCGTAGCGCAGGACGGTGTTGAAGGCGCGCAGGCCCTTCAGGGTAACGGTCATAAAAAATATCTATAGGGAGAGCAAAAATTTTCAATTGATTTATGACCTCGCAGGGTCCGGAATTTCCAGCGAAGACAGCCGGCGGCAAGCCCGGCGCCAGGAGGAACCGATGCCCGAGACCCCGCAGCGCAGCTATTTCGTGCGGCCGGAGGATGTGCCCGGCTACAGCCCCGCCAACCACACCGGCACGGTGAACCGCCGCCTGATCGCCCCCGAGACGGTGGGGGCGACGCGGATGGAGGTGCTGCTCGGCACCATCGAGGGCGGGCAGGGGGCGCTGCCGCACGCGCATCCCGGCATGGAGCAGGCCTGCTACATGCTCGCCGGCCGCGCCCGCGCCGAGGTGTGCGGCCAGAGCCGCGAGATCGGGCCGGGCGAGATGTGCTTCTTCCCCGCCGGCGAGGAGCACATCTTCACCGTGGTGAGCGAGGAGCCGGTGCAGGTGCTGGTGATCTACTCGCCGCCCTATGGCGAGGACCCGGCCAAGGTGGTGCGCCGCGCGGGAGGCCACGCATGAGCGCCGCCCCCCTGGCGCGCCGCCGCGCCCTGCTGGCCGCCGCCGCCGCGCTGCCCGCCCTGCCCCTGCTGCCCCGGCCCGCCCGCGCGGAGGCGTGGAAGCCGCAGCGCCCGGTGACGCTGCTGGTGCCCTTCGCCGGCGGCAGCGGCACCGACGCCGTGGCGCGCATCCTGGCTGAGCTGCTGGGGCCGACGCTGGAGGTGCCCGTGGTGGTGGAGAACCGCGCCGGCGCCAACGGCACCATCGCCGCCATGGCGGCGGCGCGCGCCGCGCCGGACGGCCACACCCTGTTCATGACCACCAACACCAGCCATTCCGCCAACCCCTCGCTGATGAAGCGGATCGACTACGACCCGGTGGCCGACTTCACCCCCATCGCGCGCATGGGCAACCTGCCCTTCATGCTGGTGGTGGGGGAAGCGGTGCCGGCGCGCAGCGTGGAGGAATTGCTGGCGCTGGCGCGGCGCCAGCCCGGCCGGCTCTCCTACGCCAGCGGCAACAGCACCGGCATCGTCGCCGGCGCCACCATGGCGCGGATGGGCGGCGTGGAGATGCTGCACGTGCCCTATCGCAGCACGCCGCCCGCCATGACGGACGTGATGGCCGGCCGCGTGACCTGCATGTTCGTCGACCTCGCGGCGGGGCTGCCGCATGTGCAGGCCGGCAAGCTGCGCGCCCTGGCGATGAGCACGAAGGAACGCTCGGCGCTGATGCCCGACATGCCCTCGATGGCCGAGGCCGGGCTGGCGGGGTTCGACATCACCTCCTGGAACGGCGTGTTCGGCCCGGCCGGGCTGCCCGCGCCGGTGGTGCAGACGCTGAACGCCGCCATCCGCCGCGCGGTGGAGCGGCCGGAGGTGCAGAAGCGCTTCGCCGCCCTCGGCTTCGAGGCCTTCTCCGGGCCGCCCGAGACGCTCGACGCCTTCGTCCGCGCCGAGCTGGTGAAGTGGCGCGAGCTGATCGAGGCCGCCGGGATCGAGAAGGAATGACCGCGCTCGCCGGGCTGCGGGTGCTGGATGCCAGCACCGTGGTGATGGGCCCCTATGCCACGCGGCTGCTGGCCGACCTCGGCGCCGAGGTGCTGAAGGTGGAGCCGCCGGAGGGCGACGTGCTGCGCCGCGCCGGGCAGGGGGGCGCGATGTTCGCCCACCTCAACCGCGGCAAGCGCGGCGTGGTGCTCGACCTGAAGTCGCCGGAGGGCCAGGCGGCGCTGCGCGGGCTGGCGGCGGAGGCGGACGTGCTGGTGCACAACATGCGCCCCGACGCCGCCGCCCGGCTCGGCCTGCGGCGGCAGGACCTGGCGGAGGCCAACCCCCGCCTGATCGTCGCCTGCGCCTATGGCTACGGCGCGGGCGGCCCCTACGCCGCCCGCCCGGCCTATGACGACCTGATCCAGGCGGCGGGCGGGCTGGCCGCCACCATCGGCGCGGCGCGCGGCGGCGACCCGGCCTATGTGCCGCTGACGCTGGCGGACCGCGTGGTGGGCGCGCATCTCGCCTTCGCCGTGATGGCGGCGCTGGCCTGCCGCGAGCGCACCGGCATCGCCCAGGAGGTGGAGGTGCCGATGTTCGAGACCTTCGCCGACCTCGTGGCCGGCGACCATCTCGGCGGGCTGAGCTTCGACCCGCCCGAGGGCGGGCCGCACTATGCCCGGCTGATGTCGCCGCAGCGCCGCCCCTACCGCACCGCCGATGGCTGGATCGCCGTGCTGCTCTACACCGACGCGCACTGGCGCCGCTTCTTCGCCCTGGTGGGGCGCGAGGCGGAGCTGGCGGAGGATCCGCGCCTCGCCACCCACGCCGCGCGCCAAGCCCATATCGACCACGCCTATGGCCGCGTGGCCGAGGCGCTGCTGGAGCGCGGCACGGCGGAATGGATGGCGTGCCTTTCGGATGCCGACATCCCCGTGGCCCCGGTGAACGACATCCCCGGCCTGCTGGAGGACCCGCACCTGGCGGCCACAGGCTTCTGGCGGCGCGTGGAGATGCCGGATGGGCGGGTGTTGCGCAGCCCGGCGCCGCTCGGCCGCTGGTCCGGCACACCGCCGGCCGAGCCCGGCCCGCCGCCGCCGCTCGACCCCGCCGCCCCCGCCCTCTGGTCGCAACCCGCCGGGAGACCCTGAGCCATGGACTTCACCCTGACCGAGGCGCAGGAGGCGGTGCGCGATGCCGCCGCCCGCATCTGCGCGGGCTTCGGCGACGAATACTGGCTCAGGCACGACCGCGAGGGCGGCTTCCCGCAGGAATTCTACGAGGCCATGGCGCGGGATGGCTGGCTCGGCATCTGCATGCCGGAGGAATATGGCGGCGCCGGCCTCGGCATCACCGAGGCGGCCATCATGATGCAGGCCATCTCGCAATCCGGCGCCGGCATGAGCGGCGCCTCCGCCGTGCACATGAACATCTTCGGGCTGAACCCCGTGGTGGTGTTCGGCAGCGAGGCGCAGAAGCGGCGGATGCTGCCGCCGCTGATCCAGGGCAAGGAGCGGGCCTGCTTCGCCGTCACCGAGCCGGATGCGGGGCTCGACACCACCCGCCTGCGCACCCGCGCCGAGCGGCGCGGCGACCGCTACGTGATCCATGGGCAGAAGATCTGGATCTCCACCGCGCAGGTGGCGGAGAAGGCGCTGATCCTGGCGCGCACCACGCCGATCGAGCAGGTGAAGCGCCGCACCGAGGGCTTGAGCCTGTTCTACACCACGCTCGACCGCAGCCGCGTCTCGGTGCGCGAGATCGAGAAGATGGGCCGCAAGGCGGTGGATTCCAACGAGGTGTTCTTCGACGGGCTGGAAGTGCCGGAGGAGGACCGCATCGGCGAGGAAGGGCGCGGCTTCGAGTACATCCTGCACGGCCTGAACCCCGAGCGCATCCTGATCGCGGCCGAGGCGGTGGGGCTCGGCTTCGTGGCGCTCGAGCGGGCCACCGCCTATGCGCGGGAGCGGCGCGTGTTCGGCCGGCCGATCGGGCAGAACCAGGCGATCCAGCACCCGCTGGCCGCCAACTGGATGGAATTGCAGGCGGCGCGGCTGATGATCCTGCAGGCGGCCTGGCGCTACGACCGCGGCCTCTCCTGCGGGGCCGAGGCCAATGCCGCCAAGTACCTCGCCGCCGAGGCCGGCTTCCGCGCCTGCCAGCAGGCGGTGATGACGCATGGCGGCTTCGGCTACGCCAAGGAATACCATGTGGAGCGCTTCCTGCGCGAGGTGATGATCCCGCGCATCGCGCCCGTCAGCCCCCAGCTCATCCTCTGCTTCATCGCGGAGAAGGTGCTGGGGCTGCCGAAATCCTACTGAAGCGCGGGGAGGAAGACCGATGGGCGGATTGTGGTTCGAGGAGCTGACCGAGGGGCTGGAGATCGACGCCGGCTGGCGCCGCACCCTGACGGAGGCCGACAACGTGCTGTTCTGCGGCATGACGATGAACGTGGCGCGGCTGCACCTGGACGCCGAGTTCATGAAGGACAGCGAGTTCGGCCAGCCGCTGATGAACTCGCTGCTGACGCTCGGGCTGATGATCGGCATGAGCGTGCACAACACCACCAACGGCACCGCCATCGCCAATCTCGGCATGACGGATGTGCGCTTCCCCGTGCCGGTCTTCGCCGGCGACACGCTCGGCGTGCGCAGCACGGTGGTCTCGGCGCGGCCCAGCCGCTCGCGCGCCGATGCCGGCATCGTCACGCTGCGGCACGAGGCCTACAATCAGCGCGGCGAGGTGGTGGCAAGCTGCGAGCGCGCCGCGCTGATGCGCCGCCGCCCGGCGGAGGGCGCGGCATGAGGCTGCGCAGCCTGCTCTTCGCGCCCGGGGATTCGCCGCGCAAGATCGAAAAGGCGCTGGACGGCCCGGCCGACGGCGTGGTGCTGGACCTGGAGGATTCCGTCGCGCCCGCGGCCAAGGAGGCCGCCCGCGCCGCGCTGGCGGCGATGCTGCCGGGGCTGGCGGGCCGCCCGGTGGTGGTGCGGGTGAATGCGCGCGGCACGCCCTGGTACCTGGAGGATCTGGCGGCGGTGCTGCCGGGCGCGCCGGCGGCGGTGATGCTGCCCAAATGCGCCGGCATGGCCGACATCCTGGCGCTCGACCACCACCTGGAGGCGCTGGAGGTGGCGGCGGGGCAGGCACCGGGCCGCACCGCCGTGCTGGCGCTGGTGACGGAGACGGCGGCCTCGCTGCACGGGCTGGATTACCGCGGCGCGCCGCCCCGCCTGCGGGCGCTGTGCTTCGGCGCGGAGGACCTCTCCTCCGACATCGGCGTCACCCCGCGCGACGCGGCGGGGGCCTATGCCGCGCCGGTGCGGCAGGCGCTGGCGGCGATGCTGCTGGCCGCCGCCGCCGCCGGCCTGCCCGTGCTGCGCACCCCCCACCCCGACCCGCGCGACGCCGAGGGGCTGGCGCGCGAGGCGGCGGAGGCGGCGCGCGACGGCTTCGCCGGCAAGCTCTGCATCCACCCCGCGCAGATCGCGCCGGTGAACGCCGCCTTCACCCCGGATGCGGAGCGGCAGCGCTGGGCCCGCGCGGTGGTGGCGGCCTTCGCGGCGAGCCCGGACCAGGGCGTGCTCTCGCTGGAGGGGCGGATGATCGAGGGGCTGCACCTGCGGCTGGCCCGGCGCATCCTGCAGAGCGCGGAGGGCTGAGGCGGGCGCCGCGCCGCCCTCTCCACCCTGTCATGGCCGTGGGCGAGATCGCCCTGGCCTGAAGCGGCGCGCGGACGCATGCTGCCGGCGACCCCCGCCAGGAAGCGGCGCCGCCCGAAGGGGCGCCGCCTCCGGGCGCCGGGGCAGCAGCGCCGGCAGGAGACGCCATGATCCCCAATGCCATCTATCCCGACCTGCGCGACCGCAGCGTGTTCATCACCGGCGGCGGCAGCGGCATCGGCGCCGCGCTGACCGAGGCCTTCGCGCGGCAGGGCGCCCGCGTTGCCTTCGTCGACATCGCCGAGGAGGCGAGCCGCGCCCTGGCGGAGCGGGTGGCCGCCCTGCCCGGGGCCGTGGCGCCGCTGTTCCTGCCCTGCGACATCCGTGACATCGCCGCGCTGCGCGCCGCCATCGCCGAGGCCGCCGCGGCGCATGGCGACATCACCGTGCTGCTGAACAACGCCGCCAACGACCAGCGCCACGAGCCGGAGGCGGTGACGCCGGAATACTGGGACGACCGCATGGCCATCAACCAGCGGCCGCTGTTCTTCGCTGCGCAGGCCATCCTGCCGCAGATGCAGCGGGCGGGCGGCGGCTCGATCGTCAATTTCGGCTCGGTGAGCTGGAAGCTGCGGCAGGGCGGCATGCCCGCCTACACCATGGCCAAGGCCTCGGTGCACGGGCTGACCCGCGGCCTGGCGCGGGACTACGGCAAGCAGGGCATCCGCGTGAACACGCTGGTGCCGGGCTGGGTGATGACCGAGCGCCAGCTTTCGCTCTGGGTGACTCCGGAGGCGGAGCGCGAGATCGAGGCCGGGCAGGTGCTGGCCGGGCGGGTGATGCCGGCGCACATCGCCGACATGGCGCTGTTCCTCGCCTCCGCCGCCTCCGCCATGTGCTCGGCGCAGGAATTCGTCGTCGATGGCGGCTGGACCTGAGGTCATTCGCGGAAAGGTGATGATGCCGCCGCCAGCTTCGGCTGGCGGCGCGGCTGGGCCTCGGGGCCAAATTCCTCCGCTGGCCTGACCGGCCCGAGACTCCCCCGCCGAACGAGAGGGAGCCGGGCCTCAACGTCCTGGGAGGGACATGATGCAACGCCGCAGCCTGCTGGCCGCCCCGGCCGCCTTCGCGCTTTCCGCCGCCGCCCTGCCGCGCGGCGCGGCGGCGCAGGACAAGAAGACCCTCGCCTTCGTCGTCAACGTCTCGGCCGATTTCTGGACCATCGCGCGCCGCGGCATCGAGAAGGCGAACCGCGAATACCCGCAATACAACATGGAGATGATCGTCCCCGCCCAGGCGAGCGCCGCCGAGCAGCGCCGCATCGTGGACGAGCTGCTGGCGCGGCGTGTCGCCGGCATCGCCATCTCCGCCATCAACCCCGGCAACAGCACGGACATGCTGAACCGCGCCGCCGCCCAGGCGGTGCTGTTCACCACCGACAGCGACGCGCCCAACAGCAACCGCGCCGTCTATATCGGCACGGACAATGTCGCCGCCGGGCGCGAGGCCGGGCGGCAGATGAAGGCGGCGCTGCCGCAGGGCGGCAAGGCCATGCTCTTCGTCGGCACCATGGACGCCGACAATGCGCGCGAGCGCGTGCAGGGCATCCGCGAGGCGCTGCAGGGCGGCAACATCGAGGTGGCCGACATCCGCACCGATGAGAGCGACATGGCGCGCGCCAAGCGCAATGTCGAGGACACGCTGGCCCGCCGCGACGACATCGACCTGATGGTCGGGCTGTGGGCCTACAACACGCCGCAGATCTACCAGGCGGTGAAGGGCGCGGGGCGCGAGGGCAAGGTCCGCATCGTCGGCTTCGACGAGGACGGGCTGACGCTGCGCGGCGTGGCGGACGGCACCATCCATTCCACCGTGGTGCAGCAGCCCTACGAGTTCGGCTACCGCAGCATGGTCGGCATGGTGAAGTACCTGGAGGGGGACCGCTCCTTCATCCCCGAGAACAAGCAGATCATCGTGCCCACCCGCATCATCGACAAGAGCAACGTGCAGGAGTTCCAGGCGCAGATGCGCGAATTGCTGCGGAGCCGGTAGGCCGCCATGGACGGGGTGGCCCCGATCCTGTCGCTCGAGGGCATCAGCAAGAGCTATCCCGGCGTGCGGGCGCTGGATGATGTGAGCCTGCGGCTGAGGCCGGGGGAGGTGCTCGGGCTGATCGGCGAGAACGGCGCCGGCAAGTCCACGCTGATGAAGGTGCTGGGCGGCGTCGTCGCCCCCAGCGCCGGGCGCATCGTGGTGGGGGGGCGGGAATGGCCCCGCCTGACCGTGCCCGACGCGCAGGCCGCCGGCATCGCCTTCGTGCACCAGGAGCTGAACCTCTTCGACAATCTCGACGTGGCGGCCAACGTGCTGTTCGGGCGCGAGCCGCTGCGCGGCGGCCCGCTGCGCCTGCTCGACCGGCGCGCGGCGGCGGCGCGGGTGCGGCCGCTGCTGGCGCGGCTCGGCGCCGATTTCGCGCCCGAGACGCCGCTGGCCGCGCTCTCCATCGCGCAGCGCCAGCTCGTCGAGATCGCCAAGGCGCTGGCGGCCGAGGCGCGCATCATCATCTTCGACGAGCCGACCTCCTCCCTGACGCTGTCGGAGACGGCGCGGCTGCTCGCCGTGGTGCAGGAGCTGCGCGCCGCGGGCACCGCCATTATCTACATCACCCACCGCCTGGCCGAGATCGTCGACTGCGCCGACCGCGTCGTCTGCCTGCGCGACGGAAAGCTCGCCGGCACGCTGGAGCGCGGCGAGATCGGCCATGCGGCGATGATCCGGCTGATGATCGGGCGGGAGCTGCGCGCCCTCTACACGCCGCCGCGCCGCGCCCCCGGGCCGGGCGGGCTGAAGGCGGAGGGGCTGGTGACGGAAGCCTTCCCCCTGGCGCGGGCGGATCTGGAGATCCGCGCGGGCGAGATCCTGGGGCTGGCCGGGCTGGTGGGGGCCGGGCGCACCTCGCTGGCCCGCGCCCTGTTCGGGCTCGACCCGCCGCGCGGCGGACGGGTGCTGCTGGACGGGCGGCCGCTGCGCCTGGCCTCGCCGCGCGACGCGGTGCGCGCCGGCCTCTACCTGGTGCCGGAGGACCGCAAGGCGGCGGGCCTCGTGCTCTCCATGCCCATCGCCGAGAATGTCAGCCTCGCCTCGCTGCACAGCTTCGCGCGGCTGTTCCTGCTGGACCGGAGGAAGGAGGCCGCCACGGCGGAGCGGCAGGCGCGGGCGCTGCGCATCAAGGCGCCGCATGTCGGCGTCGTCGCCGCCACGCTCTCGGGCGGCAACCAGCAGAAGGTGGTGCTGGCCAAGTGGCTCAGCATGGCGCCGCGGGTGATCCTGTTCGACGAGCCGACGCGCGGCATCGATGCCGGCGCCAAGGGCGAGATCTACGCGCTGATGCGCGCGCTGGCCGATGAGGGGGTGGCCATCCTGATGATCTCCAGCGACATGGAAGAGGTGATCGGCGTCTCCGACCGGATCGCCGTGATGCATGAGGGCCGCATCAGCGGCATGCTGGACCGCGACCTGTTCAGCGAGCAGGCGGTGCTGCGCCTGGCCATCGGCCAGGGCGAGGAGGCCGCCGCGTGAACCGCAAGGATCTCGGCCTCGGCGCGCTGCTGGTGGTGATCGGCGCCATCACCGCCTTCCTCAACCCGCTCTTCCTCTCCACCGTCAACCTGCTGAACATGGCCAACCTCATCGGCCTGTTCGGCATCTTCAGCATCGGCCAGGGGCTGATCATCATCACGGCGGGCATCGACCTCTCGGTGGGGGCGATGCTGGCGCTGCTCGGCGTCGTCTTCGTCGACCTGCTGGTGAATTACGAGCTGTTCTGGCCCTTCGCCGTGCTGGTGGTGCTGGTGGCGGGGCTGCTGCTCGGCGCGCTGCACGGGGTGCTGGTGACGCGGCTGGGGCTGCAGCCCTTCGTCGTCACCCTCTGCGGTCTGCTGATCTACCGCGGCGCCGCCCGCTACTACACGCAGGACGGCACGATGGGCTTCGGCTATGCCGGCGACCTCGACACGCTCACCTGGCTCGCCTCCGGCCGCAGCTTCGGCATCCCGCACCCCTTCCTGGCGCTGATCGTGGTGGCGCTGGTGGTGGGGGTGCTGCTGCACCGCTCGGTGTTCGGCCGCTACCTCTACGCGGTGGGGCGCAACGAGGAGGCGGCGCGGCACTCGGGCATCGACACGCGCGCGGTGGTGGTCGGCGCCTACCTGCTGGGCGGGCTGCTGGCGGGGCTCTCCACCGTGCTGCTGGTGTTCTACACCAGCTCCGTCTCGCCCTCCTCCTTCGGCAATTTCTACGAGCTCTACGCCATCGCCGCGGCGGTGCTGGGCGGCTGCTCGCTGCGCGGGGGGGAGGGCAGCGTGCTCGGCATCGTGCTCGGCACGGTGCTGCTGCAGATCCTGCAGAACCTGGTGAACATCCTCGGCATCCCCTCCTCGCTGAACTTCGCGGTGATGGGCAGCGTCATCCTGCTCGGCGTCCTGGCCGACCAGCAATTCGGCCGGCGCAAGGCGGCGCTGGCCGGCGCCTGAAGGGCCAGCATCTGGAGGCCAGGAGGGAAGCGCACGGCCTCCCCCCTGGCGGCCTTCAGTTGGCCGAGATCTTCTTCTCGCGCACCACGGCGGTCCAGATCTTCGCCTGTTCCGCCAGGAAGGTCTCGAACGCCTCCGGGGTGGAGGCCACCACGTCCACCCCCTGGCTCTCCAGCGGCTGGCGCAGGGCGGGCTGGCGCAGCGCCTCCTGCAGGGCGGCGTGGAAGCGGCCGATGACCGCGTCCGGCACGCCCGCCGGCGCCAGCAGCCCCCAGAAGGCGCGGGCGGAAACGCCGGCCACGCCGCTCTCGATCAGGGTGGGGATGCCCGGCCGCAGGGGGGAGCGCGCCTCGCCCGTCTGCGCCAGGGCGCGCAGCGTGGTGCCCACCTGCCCGCCCAGCCCCACCACGCTGGCCACCGCCAGATCCACCTCGCCCGAGGAGGCGGCGGCGCTCATCGGGCCGCCGCCGCGATAGGGCACGTGCACCATGCGGCAGCCCGTGGCGTCCTGCAGCCGCTCCATGGTCAGGTGCGCCAGGCTGCCGATGCCGACGGTGCCGTAGCTGACGCTCTCCGGCGCCCGCTTCGCCTGGGCGATGACGGCCTCCAGCGTCGCCCAGGGCTTGGCCGTGGTGGTGGCCACCAGCATCGGCGCCGTGGCCACCAGCATCACCGCGCGCAGGTCCTTCGCCGTGAAGCCGAGGGTGGGGTTGAGGGCGGGGTTCACCACATGCGTGTCGAACACCAGCACGAAGCTCTGCCCGTCCGGCGCGGCGCGGGCCACGCTGGCGGTGCCCAGCGCGCCGCTGGCGCCCGGCCTGTTCTCCACCACCACCGGCACGCCGAGCGATTGCTGCAGCGGGGTCTGCAGCAGGCGGCAGATCAGGTCGGCGCTGCCGCCGGGCGGGAAGGGCGCGACGATGCGGATGGGGCCATCCGGCCAGGGGCGCTGCGCCCGCGCCATGGCGGGCGCGGCGAGGGCGAGGCCGGCCGCCAGGGCGGCGCGGCGGTGGAGGAGGGGTGGCATGGGCTGTTCCTGTCCCTGTGAGATCGCTGGCGCGGGCCTCAGGCGAGGCCCATCTCCTTCAGCACGCCCTCGGTGTCCGCCTGGTCCTTGGCGATGAAGGAGGCGAAGGCCTCGCCGGTGAGGAAGGCATCGTCCCAGCCGCGCTTGCGCAGCATCTCGCCCCAGGCGGGGGTGGCGTGCAGCGCCTCGGCGAAGGCCACGAGGCGGCGCCGCGCCTCCTCGGCCACGCCGGGGGCGGCGAACAGGCCGCGCCAGTTGGTGGCCGTCACGTCGTAGCCGCTCTCGCGCAGCGTCGGCACCTCGGGGTGCAGGCGGCGCGTGCCGGTGGTGGCCAGCGCCCGCACCCGCCCCGCCGCCACCTGCTCGGAGAACTCGCCCCAGCCGGCGACGGCGGCCTTCACCTGCGCGCCGATCACCGCCGATTGCGTGGCGCCGCCGCCGGGGAAGGAGACGAACTGCGCCTCCAGCGGCTTGCGCCCCAGCGCCTGGAACAGCAGGCCGAGCGCCACATGGTCCACCGTGCCGCCGCCGGCACCGGCGATCGGGATGCCGCGCGGCTCCTGCCGCAGCGCCTCGGCGAACTGCCGGATCTCGCGGAACTCGCTGCCGGCGGGCACGACGATGACGGCGGCTTCCTCGGTCAGCCGCGCCACGGGCACCACGTCCTTCAGGCTGACCGGCGATTTGCTGGCGATGGCCGAGCCCACCACGCTGGCGCCGCAGACCAGCAGGCTGTCCGCCCGGCCGCGCCGGCTGGTGACGAAGCGGGCCAGCCCCACCGTGCCCGCGCCGCCCGGCAGGTTCTCGAACTGGCAGCGCCCGACGAGCCCGGCCCCGACGCCGACATGCTCGATGGCGCGGCCCAGCCCGTCCCACCCGCCGCCGGGCGCGGCGGGGATGAACAGGGCGAGGCTCTGGATGATCTCGGCGGCGCGGGCACGGGCGCCCAGCCCCAGGAAGGGCAGGGCGGCCGCGGCGGCCAGCAGGGGGCGGCGTTGCATGATGGATGTTTCCTCGTTGCTTCTGGCAGGCGCGCGCCCCGTCGCCGGTCTGCCGCCGGCCTGGCGGGGCGCGCGGAAATCCGGTTCAGCCGGGGGTAGGGTAGACCACCATCCCCTCCATCAGCCGGCGCGCGGTGCGGTAGACCACCGTCTCCTCGGCCAGCAGCGCACCATCGCGCAGGGACGTGCGCGCCGTCACCGGCAGGATGCCGGAAGGGTGCGCCACGCGCAGATCCTCCGCCGCGCCGCGCGGCCGGGCCAGACGCTGCGCCAGGCTGCCGGGAATGCGCGCCGCCACGGCCAGGCACATGGCGCCGGTGAGCGGCGTGGCCTTGTGCGGCTGCCCGGCGGAGATCATGCGCACCAGGATGTCCATGGCCCCGGCCGGCAGGGTGGAGCCATCGGCGGCGGGGGCGTCGCGCGGCGCGGCGAGCAGCGCCACCTGCGGCAGGTTGCGCAGCCGGGTGCGCGCCTCCTCCAGCGTGTCCACCAGCCCCATCGCCAGCGCGGCGGCGGCGCGGACCGCCTCGAAGCGCCCGATATGCTCCGGCGTGGAGAGGGCGGCGGGGCTTTCCGTCCCCTCCAGCCCCAGCGCGGCGGCGGCGACGAACACCACCGGGTTGGCCGCATCCACCAGCGAGGCCTCCAGCGCGCCGAGGCCGGGGATCTCCAGCGTGTCCGTCACCCGTCCGCTGGGCAGCAGGCGCCCCGTGGCGGCGCCGCCCGGATCGGTGAAGGCGAGGCGGATGGGCGCCGCCGTGCCGGCCACGCCCTGCAAGGCGAAATTCCCCTCCAGCCTCGGCAGCCCGCCCTCCAGCGGAAAGCGGGCGACGATGATCTTGCCGGTGTTGGTGTTGTGGATGCGCACCACCGCCTCGTCGCCCGTGGCGGGCACCAGACCTTCCTCCACCGCGAAGGGGCCGACGGCGGAGGAGATGTTGCCGCAATTGCCGCGGTAGCCGACCACCGGCGCGTCCACCTGCACCTGGGCGAAGGTGTAGTCCACATCGGCATCGGCGCGGCTGGGCGGGCCGATCACCGCGATCTTGGAGAGGGAGGAGATGCCGCCGCCCATGCCGTCGAGCTGCCGCCCGTTCGGGTCCGGGCTGCCGAGGGCGGCGAGGAAGATGGCATCCCATTCGGCGCGTTCGGCCGGCAGGTCGCGGCTGTGGAAGAACAGGGCGCGGCTGGTGCCGCCGCGCATGTAGACGGCCGGCAGCCTGGCCAGGCGCCTCACGCCGCCACCCCCCGCGCCACCAGGGCGCGCAGCATGAAGGGCAAGATGCCGCCCGCCCGCCAGACGCGGCGGTCATAGGCGCTGTCCAGCCGGCAGCGCAGCGGCAGGATTTCCGTCTGTCCGTCGGCCCGGTGCAGCGTGGCGCGCAGCAGCGCGCTGGGCTGCGCCTGCTCGTCCAGCGCCTCGATGCCGAAGCGCTCCGTGCCGTCCAGCCCCAGGCTGCGCCGCGTGGCGCCGCCGGTGAATTCCAGCGGCAGGATGCCCATGCTGACGAGGTTGGAGCGGTGGATGCGCTCGAAGCTCTCGGCGATGACGGCGCGCACGCCGAGCAGCGCCGGCCCCTTCGCCGCCCAGTCGCGCGAGGAGCCGGCGCCGTAGTCGCGCCCCGCCACCACCACCAGCGGCACGCCCTCCTCACGGTAGCGCAGCGCGGCGTCATAGACGCTCATCACCGTGCCGCTCGGCGCGTGGCGGGTCAGGCCGCCCTCCTGGCCGGGCAGCATCTCGTTGCGGATGCGGATGTTGGCGAAGGCGCCGCGCATCATCACCTCGTGGTTGGCGCGCCGCGCGCCATAGGCGTTGAACTCGCCCGGCGGCACCTGATGCGCCGCCAGGAAGCCGCCCGCCGGAGAGCTGGCCGGGATGGCGCTGACCGGCGAGATGTGGTCGGTGGTGATGCCGTCGCCCAGGATCAGCAGCGGGCGGGCGCCGGAGAGCTGCGGCGCGGCCTCGGCGGCGGGCAGCCCGTCGAAATAGGGCGGGCGGCGGATATAGGTGCTGCCGGGCGCCCAGGCGAAGCGCGTCTCGCCGGCCACGGGCAGGGCGCGCCATTCGGCATCGGCGGCGAAGAGGCTGGCATATTCGGCGCGGTAGGTCTCGGGCGAGACGGCGCCGCGCAGCACGGCCTCGATCTCCGCCGCCTCCGGCCACAGCTCGCGCAGCATGACGGGGCGGCCCTCCCGGTCATGGCCCAGCGGCTCCGCGGTCAGGTCCAGCGTCACCCGGCCGGCCAGCGCATAGGCCACCACCAGCGGCGGCGACATCAGGTAGCCCGCCCGCGCCTGCGGGTGGATGCGCCCCTCGAAGTTGCGGTTGCCGGAGAGCACCGCGCAGGCCACCAGCCCCTTTTCGCGGATGCGTGCCGCCACCTCCTCCGCCAGCGCGCCGGAATTGCCGCCGCAGCTGCCGCAGCCGAAGCCGGTGAGGTGGAAGCCCAGCGCGTCGAGATCCTGTTGCAGCCCGCTGCTCTCCAGGTAGCGCGCCACCACGCGGGAGCCGGGGGTGAGCGAGGTCTTCACCCAGGCGGGCACCGTCAGGCCGCGCGCCACGGCGTTGCGGGCCAGCAGCCCGGCGCCCACCATCAGCGCCGGGTTGGAGGTGTTGGTGCAGGAGGTGATGGCGGCCAGCACCACCGCGCCATCGCCGAAGCCATCCTCCCAGCCATGCGCCGCCGCGCGCCCCGAGAAATCGGTCAGGCTGGTGGGGAGGGCGGGCAGCGCCACGCGGTCCTGCGGCCGGCGCGGGCCGGCGGCGCAGGGCTCCACCGTGCCGAGGTCGAACTCCACCAGCGTGGCGAAGCGCGGCTCCGGCGCGCCCGGCTCCCGCCACAGGCCCTGGGCCTTGCAGCAGGCCTCCACCAGATCGAGCTGCGCCGCCTCCCGCCCCGTGGCGGCGAGGTAGTCCAGCGTCACCCGGTCGACGGGGAAGAAGCCGCAGGTGGAGCCGTATTCGGGCGCCATGTTGGCCAGCGTCGCGCGGTCGGCCAGGGTGAGCGCGCCATCCAGCGCCGGGCCGGTGAACTCGACGAACTTCTCCACCACGCCGACCGCCCGCAGCCGCTGGGTCAGCGCCAGCACCAGGTCGGTGGCCGTGGTGCCGGCGGGCAGCCGCCCGGTGAGCCGCACCCCCACCACCTCCGGCAGGCGGAACACCAGGGGCTGGCCGAGCATCGCCGCCTCCGCCTCGATGCCGCCCACCCCCCAGCCCAGCACGCCGAGGGCGTTGACCATGGTGGTGTGGCTGTCCGTGCCCACCAGCGTGTCGGGGTAGGCCAGGCTGCGGCCGCCCTCCTCCCGCGTCCAGACCACGCGGGCGAGGTGCTCCAGGTTCACCTGGTGCAGGATGCCGCCGCCCGGCGGCGCCACGCGCAGATTCCCGAAGGCGCCCTGCGCCCAGCGCAGGAAGGCGTAGCGCTCGGCGTTGCGGCGATACTCGTTGGCGACGTTGCGCGCCATGGCATCCGGCGCGCCGGCATGGTCGACGATCAGCGAGTGGTCCACGATCAGGTCCACCGGGATGCCGGGGTTCACCTGCCGCGGGTCGCCGCCGCGCGCGGCGAAGGCATCGCGCAGCGCGGCGAGGTCGACAAGGCCGGGGATGCCGGTGAAGTCCTGCATCAGCACCCGGGCGGGGCGGAAGGCAATGTCGGCCGGGCGGGCCTCGCCCCCGGCGGCGGCCAGCACGGCGCCGATCTCGGTCTCGGTGACGGTGTCGCCATCCTGGTGGCGCAGCAGGTTCTCCAGCAGCACGCGCAGGCTGTAGGGCAGGGCGCGCAGCCGGTCCTCGCCGACGATGGCCGGCAGGTCGATGATGGCGTGGTCGCGGCCGCCCGCGTGCAGGGTGCGGTAGGGGGTCATTCGGCAATGTCCTCGGAGGCGGCGGGGCCCAGGAGCGGCGCCAGGGCCGTGTAGGAGGCGGCGATGTGGCGGCGCATCTGCCACTCGGCCATCTCGGGGTCGCGGTCCTCGATGGCGTCGAGGATGCGGCGGTGCTCGGTGACGGCGCGCCGCCCGCGCCCCGCCACCTTGCGCAGCTGCGAGCGGTAGAGGCGGAGCTGCTGGTAGAGGTCGCCGCAGAGCAGGCCGATCAGCAGCCCGTTGCCCGCGGCGCGGGCGATGGCGACATGGAAATCCTCGTCCATGCCGCCGAGGGCATTGGGGGCGTGCTCGCCATCCCCCTCCAGGCTGGCTTCCTGCCTGGCTAGGATGGCGCGCAGCCGAGCAAGGTCGGCCTCGCCCATGGCATGGGCGGCGGCGCGCGCGGCCAGGCCCTCCAGCGCCTCGCGCACGCCGTAGATCTCGCGGAAGGTGGTGGCCGAGAGGCTGACGACGCGGGCGCCGAGCCGGGGCGTGCGCTCCACCAGCCGGCGCTCCTCCAGCCGGTTCAGCGCCTCGCGCAGCGGCCCGCGGCTGACGCCGTACTGGCGCGAGAGCGCCGGCTCGCTGAGCTTGGCACCGAGCGGGATCTCGCCCCGGATGATCGCCTCGCTCAGCCGCTGGAACAGCGCCCGCTCCAGCGCCCCATCCGCGGGAAGGGATACCTCTGGCGCCCTGGTGTCGACAATCTCTTCCATGATCGACCGAGAATGGCACGTATTCCCGAAGTGGCCCAGCACATCGACGCAGATTGTCGACAGATTTTTCGGGAGGATTCCGGCCCTTCCCAGGGCCGAACCTGCAGGCCCGGCCGAGCTACCGCCCGCGGCCTTGCCAGTGGCGTCTGTGGCAGGAAGCGGCCCGCCGGCCCTGTGGTGCCGGGCGGCCGGTGCGGCATCCTGGCCTCGGGGGCCAGGAGGCTCCCTCGCCGCAGCCTGGCGCCGCAGCTTGGCGCCGCAGCCTGGCGCGGGTGCCTGGCGAGGGCCGCCGGAGCGAAGCCGCGCCGATGGACCGGCGGGCGGTTTGATGCCAGTCTGGGCCGGTAGAGCCGTGAAACGGCCGCATCCGGAGGAGATCAGTTCATGACCAAGCCGCCTGCCCGGACGGAGCCCGCCGAGGTGTCCGCCGCCCTCGCGACCGCCCCGGCCACCACCCCGTTCTCCCGCCGCGGCGTGCTGCTGGGCGGGCTCGGCATCGGTGGCCTGGCGCTGGCCGGCCGCCCCGCCCATGCCCAGGGCGCCGCGCAGAAGCCGGCGGAGATCAAGCTCGGCATCGCCACCTACCTGTCCGGCCCCGCCAGCGTCTTCGGCGTGCCGGCGCGGCAGGCGGCCGACATGCTGATCGAGGAGCTGAACGCCGCCGGCGGCATCGCCGGGGTGAAGGTGCGGCCGATCTATGTCGATGAGGGGCCGGGCGTCGACCACTTCGTCGGCGAGTACCGCCGGCTGGTGCAGAGCGAAGGCGTGCAGATGATCTTCGCCGGCATCTCCTCGGCGGACTGCCTGGCCTGCGCGCCCCTGGCCGACGAGCTGAAGCGCCCCACCCTGCTGTGGGATTGCGGCACCCAGCGCGTCTTCGAGGATGGCACCTACGGCTATGCGCACCGCCCGCAGGCCAATGCCACGCCGGAGGTGCTGGCGGCGCTGCTCTACCTGCTGAAGGTGAAGCCGGATTTCCGCAGCCTCGCCGTGGTGAACCAGGATTATGCCTGGGGCCGCGATTCCTGGGAGATCTGGCGCACCGCGATGAACGCGCTGAAGCCCGGCGTGCGCGTCTCGGCCGAGCTGTTCCCGCGCTTCGGCGCGACCGACTTCTCGAGCGAGATCACCCGCCTGCTGGCGCTGCGGCCGGATGTCATCTTCTCCACCACCTGGGGCGGCGACCTCGACACCTTCATCCGCCAGGCGGCCGACCGCAGGCTGTTCGAGCGCAGCACCTTCGTGCTGCCGCTGGCGGAATCCTCGCTGGAGCGCGTCGGCAAGGCGCTGCCCGCCGGGCACATCATCGGCGCGCGCGGCGACCACTGGTTCCTGCACCCGGCGCCGAAGGACGCCGACAAGCTGAAGAGCTTCACCGAGAACTACCGCAAGCGCTTCGATAGCTACCCGATCTACTCGACCCACCACATGGCGCAGGCGATCAACGCCATGAAGGCGGGCTATGAGAAGGCGATCGCCGCCAAGGGCGGCCAGTGGCCGACCGACGCGGAGCTGACCGCCGCCTTCCGCGGCCTCACCTTCCCCTCGCTCACCGGGCAGGTGACGATCCGCGAGGACGGGCAGGGGCTGGAGGACCAGCTGATCGGCACCACCCTGCACAGCGACCGCTACCCCTTCCCGGTGATGACCGACATGGTCGTCTTCCCCGCCGCCTCGGTGACGACGCCGGTGGGACAGAAGAGCACCGAGTGGCTGAAGACCCTGAAGCCCGACATGCTGGAGAAGCTGCCCCAGCCCGTGGCCTTCCGCTGAGGCCAAGGCGCGGGGGCGCCGCCGCGCCCCCGCGCATCCCGACCGCGACAGCAACAGGAACCGTCCCGCTCATGACCGCTCAGACCGCACCCGACCGCGCCACCCCCCGCAAGCCGCTCGAGGGGCTGCTGGTGGTGACGCTGGAACAGGCGGTGGCCGCCCCCTATTGCAGCTCCCGCCTCGCCGATGCCGGGGCGCGGGTGATCAAGATCGAGCGGCCGGAGGGGGATTTCGCGCGCGGCTACGATGCCGCCGTGCACGGGCTGTCGAGCTACTTCGTCTGGCTCAACCGCGGCAAGCAGAGCCTGGTGGCCGACATCAAGGCACCGGAGGACGCGGCGCTGCTGCACCGGGTGCTGGAGCGCGCGGATGTGTTCATCCAGAACCTTGCCCCCGGCGCCGCCGCCCGCGCCGGCTTCGGCTCGGAGGATCTGCGGCGGCGCTACCCGCGCCTCGTCACCGTGGACATCTCCGGCTACGGCGCCGGCCATGCCTATGCCGGCATGAAGGCCTACGACCTGCTGGTGCAGGCGGAGAGCGGGCTGGCTGCCATCACCGGCCACCCGGCGGGGCCGGGGCGCGTCGGCGTCTCGGTCTGCGACATCGCCTGCGGCATGGCCTCCTACGCGGCGGTGCTGGAGGCGCTGATCGCCCGCTCCCTCACCGGCGAGGGGCGGCGCCTCGAGGTCAGCCTGTTCGACGGCATGGCCGACTGGATGAACGTGCCGCTGCTGTATTTCGAGGGCACCGGCCAGGCGCCGAAGCGCGTCGGCCTCGCCCACCCCTCCATCTGCCCCTATGGCGCCTTCGAGACATCCGACGGCTCGCTGGTGCTCTTCTCCATCCAGAACGAGCGCGAATGGCAGAAATTCTGCACGACGGTGATGCAGGAGCCGGAGCTGCCGAAGCAGCCGGGCTATGAGAGCAACAATGCCCGCGTCGCCAACCGCGCTGTGGTGGACGGGCGCGTCGCCGCCGTATTCGCGGGGCTGACCCGCGCCGAGGTGGCGGCGCGGCTGGATGCGGCCGGCACCGCCTATGGCTTCGTCAACGAGGTGGCCGACCTGGTGAACCACCCGGCATTGCGCCGGGTGAACGTGGCCACGCCGGGCGGCATGGCGTCCATCGTCGCGCCGCCCGCCATCCATGACGGCGTGGCCAGCCCCGCCTTCGGCCCGGTGCCCGCCATCGGCGAGCACACCGCGGCGATCCGGGCCGAGTTCGCGGTGACGCAGCCGGCCTGAGAGGGCCGCCCGGCACGCGAATTGCTCAAGCCTCCGGCAGAGACCTTTCTCATTCTGCCGGAGCACCGAGATGAGCTTCTCCCGTCGTGGCCTGATGGCGGCTGGCGCCAGCGGCATGATTGGCGGCCTGGGCGGCCTGCCTCTCCCTGGTGCAGGGCGGGCGGCCCTTGCGCAAAGCCCGGGCAGCGGCCGGACGCTGCGCTACGGCATCTCGATGGCCGACATCCCGCAGACCACCGGCCAGCCGGACCGCGGCGCCGGCGCCTACCAGTTCACCGGCCACACCCTCTACGACCCGCTGGTGGCGTGGGAGATGGACGTGGCCGACCGCCCCGGCCGGCTGGTGCCCGGCCTCGCCACGGCCTGGGAGACCGACCCGGCCGACCGCCGCCGCTGGGTCTTCACCCTGCGCCAGGGCGTCACCTTCCACGATGGCAGCGCCTTCGACGCGGATGCCGTCATCTGGAACTTCGAGAAGGTGATGAACCCGCAGGCGCCGCATTTCGACAACCGACAGGCGGCGCAGGTGCGGCCGCGCCTGCCCTCCGTCGCCGCCTGGCGCAAGCTCGGTGACATGACGGTGGAGGTGACCACCAAGGCGGTGGACAGCCTCTTCCCCTACCAGATGCTCTGGTTCCTCATCTCCTCGCCGGCGCAGTACGAGAAGCTGGGGCGGGACTGGCAGAAATTCGCCTTCGAGCCCTCCGGCACCGGCCCGTTCCGCCTGGCCCGCCTGGTGCCGCGCGCCAGCGCCGAGCTGGTGCGCAACACGCGCTACTGGAACCCCGCGCGCATCCCGAAGGCGGAGCGCGTCATCCTCGTCTGCGCGCCGGACGCGGTGATGCGCACCAACGCCCTGATCAGCGGCGCGGTGGACATGATCGAGACCCCCGCTCCGGACCTTGTGCCACAGCTCAAGGCGGGCGGCATGCGGATCGTCGAGAACGTCACGCCGCATGTGTGGAACTACCATCTCTCGCAGCTGGAGGGCTCGCCCTGGCGGGATCTGCGGCTGCGCAAGGCGGCCAACCTCGCCATCAACCGCGAGGAGGTGGTGGCGCTGATGAACGGGCTGGCCAAGCCGGCGGCGGGCGTGGTCGATCCCTCCTCCCCCTGGTTCGGCAAGCCCTCCTTCCAGGTGACGTACGACCCCGACGCTGCCCGCAAGCTGGTGGCCGAGGCCGGCTTCGGCCCGCGCAACCCGCTGAAGACCAAGTTCCTGGTGGCCACCGGCGGCTCCGGCCAGATGCTCTCCATGCCGATCAACGAGTATTGCCAGCAGGCGATGCGCGAGGTGGGGCTGGAGATCGAGCTGGTGCCGGTGGAGCTGGAGGTGCTCTACACCGCCTGGCGCCAGGGCGCGGCGGGGGAGCTGGCGAAGCAGAACGGCGTGACGGCCAACAACGTCGCCTATGTCACCTCCGACCCGCTCTACGCACTGATCCGCTTCTTCCACTCGAAGCAGGTGGCGCCCACCGGCGTGAACTGGAGCCACTACAACAGCCCCGAGGTGGACCGGCTGATCGACGAGGCCGTCACCAGCTTCGACACCGAGGCGCAGGACCGGCTGATGGCCCAGGTGCACCAGCGCGTGGTGGACGAGGCGCTGCTGGTCTTCGTGGTGCACGACACCAACCCGCACGCCATGAGCGGCAAGGTGGCCGGCTACACCCAGGCGCAGCACTGGTTCCAGGACCTGACGACGCTGGGCTGAGGCGGCGGCGGCGAGGGGCCGGCCCCTTGAGGGCGGGCGCCCGCGCTGCTAGGGGCGGCCACACCGCGAGGAGGCCGCCCGACCATGCTCCACCGCCGCAGCATCCTGGCCCTGCCGCTGGCGACAGCCCCCCTGGCAACCGCCACCCTGGCCCGCCCGGCGCTCGCGCAGGCCGGCTGGCCGCGCAGCGTCACCGACATGGTGGGGCGCGGCGTGACCCTGCCGCGGCCGCCGCGCCGCGTGGTGGCCGCCGAGAGCGCCGTGCTGCTGAACCTGTCGCTGATCCACCCCGACCCGGTGCCGCTGCTGGTGGGCATGGGCGGCGACCTGCGGCGCATCGACCCCGGCGCGATGGCGGCGCTCGCCGCCCGCTTCCTCGGGCTGGACGCCGTGCCGGAGCTGACCCGGCAGGTGGGCGAGGACCTGCCGCTGGAGCGGCTGATCGCCCTGGCGCCGGACCTGGTGCTGATGGCCGCCTGGCAGCACCGCCGCCCCGGCACGGCGGAGGCGCTGCGCACGCTGGAGCGGGCGGGCATCCCCGTGGTGTTCATCGACTTCTTCATCAATCCCCTCAGCCGCGCGCTGCCCTCGCTGCAATTGCTGGCCGAGGTGCTGGACCGGCGCGAGGCCGCCGCCGCCTATGCCGCCTTCTACACGGCGAAGCTGGAGGCGGTGCGCCGCGCCGTGGCCGGCCGGCGCGGCCCCGCCGTGCTGCTGCAGGCCTTCCCCGGCCGCTGGCCCTGCTGCTGGGTGGCGGGGGACCAGGGCGGGGGGGAGCTGGTGGCGGCGCTGGGCGGGCGCAACGCGGCGGAAGGCCAGCTTCCCGGGCCCTCGGGCGGCAACCTCTCGGTCGAGCAGGTGCTGGTGACGGAGCCGGAGGTCTATATCGGTACCGGCATGGCGCAGCCGCCGGAGGGCAGCGCCGCGCTGCGCCTGGGCTGGGGCGTGGCGCCGGAGGTGGCGCGGCGCAGCCTTGCGCAGGCGCTGCGCGCGCCGGAACTGGCGCACCTGCCGGCGGTGCGCCAGGGCCGCGCCTTCGGCCTGTGGAACTACCTCGGCGGCACGGCGCTGAACGTGGTGGCGCTGGAGGCGATGGCGGGCTGGCTCTACCCCGACCTCGCCGCCACGCTCGATCCGGCGGCGACGCTGGCCGAGATCAACGCCCGCTTCGCCGCCGCCCCCTGGCAGGGCACCTTCTGGACGGCGGCGTGACGCCTCACCAGCGATAGGCGAGGTTGGCGATCACCGTCCGCCCGGGGCCGTAGTAGCAGTAGTTGGCGCCGGTGCAGGAGGAGACGTACTCCTTGTCCGCCAGGTTGCTGCCATTCACGGAGACCTTGTAGCGGTCCCACTCATAGCTCACCGAGGCGTCGAACAGCGTGACGGACGGGGTGCGGTAGGCATTGGCGTTGTCGCCGTAGAAATTGCCCATGTAGCGCACGCCGCCGCCGAGGCCGAAGCCGGCGAGGCGGCTGCCCTCCTGGAAGCGGTACTGGCCCCAGAGATTGGCCATGTGCTCCGGCACCAGCGCCGGGCGGTTGCCCTGGCTGCCGCCGTTGTCGCTGGTGATCTCGGCGTCCATGTAGGTGTAGCTGGCGATCAGGCTGAGGCCTTCGGCCAGGCTGGCCACCGCCTCCAGCTCCAGCCCGCGCACGTTGATCTCGCCGGTCTGCACCTGCGCGGCGGGCACCACCGGGTCGCGGGTGGTGACGTTGGTCTGCGTCAGGTCGAAGGCCGAGGCGGTGAAGAAGCTGTTCATCCCCGGCGGCTGGTACTTCAGGCCGATCTCGTACTGCCGGCCCTCGGTGGGGCGGAAGGCCTCGCCGCCGGCGGTGGAGCCGGCGATCGGGTCGAAGGAGGTGGAATAGCTGACATAGGGCGAGAGGCCGTTCGGCGCTGCGTACATCAGCGCGGCGCGGCCGGTGAAGGCGTTGTCGTTCTGCGTGACGCGGTCGCCGTTCAGGCGGGAGGTCTGCTCGCTGCCGGCCCAGTCCTGCCGCCCGCCCAGCAGCAGGATCCAGTTGTTCCAGCGCATCTGGTCCTGGAGGTAGAGGCCGAGCTGGTGCAGGTCGTCGTTGCGGTTGAGGGCGTAGAAGGGGGCGCGGCGCGAGTCCGGCACCGCAAGGCCCCGGGCCGGGTTGAAGATGTCGACCGACGGGCCGGTGCCGAAATAGGTCTCGTAGCGGCCCCAGTACTGCCGCACATCGACGCCCGCCAGCACCTTGTGCACCACCGGGCCGGTGCTGAAATCGGCCTGCAGGCCGGTGTCGAGGTTGATCGTGTCGGATCGCTCGCGCTGCACCAGGGTGCCGCGGTTCAGCGTCCGCAAATCGGGCTGGAAACCGGTCGCGTACACGGTGTCGTACTTGACGGTGTTGTGCGTGTAGCGGGTGTTCTGCCGCAGCGTGAAGACGCTGTTCAGGCGCTTCTCGATATCCCAGCCCAGCGTGGTGGTGGTGACGTCGGAGCGGCTGAAATCCTCCTCGCCGGCATAGCGGCTGCGCGGGATCTTGCCGTTCGGGTTGTAGAGCAGCGTGCCTTGCGCCGGCAGGCCGATGGGCGAGCCGCCCTGGTCGTACTGGTAGGAGCCGAGCAGGGTGACGCGCGTCTCGCCATCCGGCCGCCAGGTGAGGGCGGGGGCGAAGAAGTAGCGGTCGTCGCCGACATGGTCCACATCGGTGTCGCTGTTCCGCACCAGCCCGGTTGCTCGGTAGGAGAACTGCCCGGCATCGTCCAGCGGCCCGCCCAGGTCGAAGGCGCCCTGGAAGCGGTCATTGTTGCCGGCGGAGAGGTTGACCTCGCCGAAGGGCGTCTCGGTCGGCCGCTTGCTCACCAGGTTGATCAACCCGCCCGGCACGGTCTGCCCGTAGAGCACCGAGGAGGGGCCGCGCACGATCTCGATGCGCTCCAGCCCGTACTGCTCGATGCTGGTGGGGCCGAACTGGCGCAGCAGGCGCAGCCCGTTGAGATACTGGCTTGGCCGCGCGTCGAAGCCGCGGATGCGCGCGGAATCGAAGCGCGGGTCGAAGCCGGAGAGGCCGGCGGTGACGCCGGGGGCGTAGCGCAGCGCCTCCTCCACGCTGCGCACCGCCTGGGCGTCGATGCGGTCCCGCGTGATGACGGTGATGGCCTGCGGTGTCTCGATCAGCGGCGTGTCGGTCTTGGTGGCGCCGGCGGCGCGGCCGGCGACGAAGCCCTGCACCGGGCCGGTGGCCGTCTCCCGCTGGCCCTGCACGTCCACCGTGGGCAGCAGGATGGCGCCGCCCTGGGCCAGCGGGGAGGGGCCGGCCTCCTGCGCCAGGGCGCCGGCCGAGAGCGCCAGCAGCACCGGGGCCAGGGAGAGAAAACGGTAGCGACGCAAGGACATGGCCATCGGCTCGGCACCTGGGAAAGGGTCGGAGATGCCGGCGCTTTAATTCAAGTGATAATTAATCGCAAACAATTGCGGCGCGAAGCCCTGCATGGCGCCGCCATTGATGCGGAAAAGGCACGCCGTCCCGGGGCCGCAACGGCACCGGGACGGCGGGCGCGCCGCCGCCCGGCTCGTCGCCCTGGCCGGTGATGCGCTCGCGCACCGCCGGGTCCTGCAGCGCCTTGTTCAGCGCCTCGTTGACGCGCTGGACGATCTCGGGCGGCGTGCCGCGCGGGGCCGAGATGCCGATCCAGCTGGTGATGGTGAAGTCCTGCACCCCCTGCTCGGCGGCGGTGGGGATGTCGGGGAAGGCGGGGGCGCGCTGCTCGCCCGTCACCATCAGCCCGCGCACCTGCCCAGCCTTGAGGAAGGGCGCCACCACCGAGGCGGCGTCGAACAGGCAGGAGAAGCGGCCGGCGATGAAATCCTGCATCGCGGGGCCGGAGCCGCGATAGGGGATGCTCTCCATGGCCGGGTTGCCGATGCGGGTGCGGAACAGCTCCATCGCGCAATGCGACATGCTGCCGGCGGCGGCGGTGCCGTAGTCGATGCCCTTGGGCTGCGCCTTCACCCAGGCGGCGAACTCGCTCACGGTTCTGGCCGGCACGGAAGGATGCACGCAGAGCACCAGCGAGCTCTGCAGCGCGAGGCCGACCGAGACCAGCTCCAGCGGGTTGATGGTCATGCCCGGGAAGGTGTGCGGGTTGATGGCCATGGAGCTCGAATTGGCGGCGAGCATGGTGTAGCCGTCGGGGCGCGCGCGCAGCACCGCCTCGGTGCCGATGTTGCCGCCGGCGCCGCCGCGGTTCTCGATCACCACCGACTGGCCCAGCGCCGCGGACATGCCGGCCTGGATGACGCGGGCGGCGAAATCGGTCTGGCCGCCGGGGGGGAAGCCCACCACCAGCGTCAGCGGCCGGGTGGGCCAGGCCTGCGCCAGCGCCAGGCGCGGCGCCGCCAGCCCGGCGGCCGTGGCGCCGAGGCCGGCACCCAGCACGGCGCGGCGGGAAAGGGCAGGAGGGGCGTCGTTCTTCTCGGTCATCCCGGTGTTCTTTCTTGGAGGCATGAGGCGGCGCGGCGGGCAGGCCGGCCGGTGCCGCTGGATGCGCCGCCGGAGGACCATGCCGGTCCTCCCGCGCGCGCCATTCCGGCGGCAGGCCGGCCCGTGCGGGGCCGATTCATGAGCGGCATGACTAGAAGGGCGGGGGCATCAAGGTCCAGCGCAATAAATGGCGGGTGACATATCCATTCTGGTATATCGCGCCCATGCCCCGCACCCCGCCCCCGCCCGCCGCGCCACGCCGCCTGCCGCCGGACTGGTACGCCCGCAGCCGGCTGAAGCTGCGGCATCTCCAGCTGCTGACGGCGATGGACGACCTGCGCAACCTGAACCGCGCGGCGCAGAGCCTGGGGCTGACGCAGCCCGCCGCCTCCAAGCTGCTGGCCGAGATCGAGCAGATCGTCGGCGTGCCGCTGTTCGAGCGCCGGCCGCGCGGGGTGGAGCCCAACCTCCAGGGCGAGGTGCTGCTGCGCCGCGCCCGCACCGTGCTGGTGGCGCTGGAACAGGCCGGGGAGGAGCTCAACTCCCTGCGGAGCGGCGCGGGGGGCACGGTGGCCATCGGCGCCGTCACCGGCCCGGCGGTGGATGGCCTCGCGCGTGCCGTGGAACTGGCGCAGCAGCGCAGCCCGGCGCTGCGCATCTCGGTGGAGGTGGAGACCAGCGCGCCCCTGGTGGAGCGGCTGCGCGCCGGGCGGCTGGATTTCGTGCTGGCGCGCATCCCGCAGGGCGCCAGCGCCGCCGGGCTGGAATACCGCGAGGTGGGGGAGGAGCCGCTCTGCTTCCTGGTGGGGCAGGGGCACCCGCTGCTGGCCGGCCCGCCGCCCGGCCTGGCGGCGCTGCTGGGCTACCCCTGGGTGCTGGAGCCGCCCGGCAGCCTGCTGCGGCAGGCGGTGGGGACCATGGTGGCCCGCCACGGGCTGAGCCTGCCGGGGCGGGTGCTCAACACCGCCTCCGCCCTGCTGGCGCTCTCCGTGCTCGGGCGTGGCGAGGCGGTGTGCGTGGTGAGCGAGCCGGTGGCCGCGCTGTTCGACGGCGCCGGCCGGGTGTGCCGCCTGCCGCCGCCGCCAGAGGAGCCGCATCTGGCCGTGCCGCCCTTCGGGCTGATCCGGCTGAAGGACCGGCCTCTCTCCCCTGCGGCGCAGGGGTTTTTCGGGCTGCTGGAGACGGTGCTGTTTCCCGCCTGAGATATTGAAAATGGCATGTCGGAGGCCGCTCTTGTCATTGGCCCGGCATGTCTCTCCGCCCTACACTGCGCGATGGCCGGGGCGCCGACACTGCCGCCGGCGCACAGGGAAGGGGACGGGGCCGATGGCCGGGGACGACACCAAGAAAAGCACGCTGCGCAGCCAGGCCTGGTTTGGCCGGCAGGACAAGATGGGCTTCTACTACCGCTCCTTCCTGAAGAACCGCGGCATCCCGCAGGACCAGTTCGAGGGCCGCCCGGTCATCGGCATCTGCAACACCTGGTCCGAGCTGAACCCCTGCAACAGCCATTTCCGCACCATCGCCGAGCATGTGCGCTACGGGGTGCTGGAGGCGGGCGGCTTCCCGCTGGAATTCCCCGTCTCCTCGCTGGGCGAGGTGACGATGCGGCCAACCGCCATGCTCTACCGCAACCTCGCCGCCATGGATGTGGAGGAGGGCATCCGCGCCCATCCGCTGGACGGCGTGGTGCTGCTGATGGGCTGCGACAAGACGACGCCCGCGCTGCTCATGGGCGCAGCCAGCGCCGACCTGCCCGCCATCGGCGTCTCCGGCGGGCCGCAGCTGCGCGGCGTGTACCAGGGCAAGATGATCGGCTCCGGCACCAACATCATCTCGATGAGCGAGCAGCTCCGTGCCGGTGAGATCACGCTGAAGGAGTTCCACGAGGCCGAGGCAGGGATGAACCGCAGCCACGGCTCCTGCATGACCATGGGCACCGCCTCCTCCATGGCCTCGATGGTGGAGGCGCTGGGCATTGGCCTGCCGACCAATGCCGCCATCCCCGCCGTCGATGCCCGCCGCAACGAGCTGGCGCGCATGGCCGGGCGCCGCATCGTGCAGATGGTGGCCGAGGACCTGACACCGACCAAGATCCTGACGCGCGCGGCCTTCGAGAACGCCATCCGCACGCTCGCCGCCATCGGCGGCTCGACCAATGCGGTGGTGCACCTCATCGCCATCGCCCGCCGCATCGGCGTGGACCTGACGCTGGACGATTTCGACCGGCTTGGCCGTGGCGTCCATTGCCAGGTGAACCTGATGCCCTCCGGCGAGTACCTGATGGAGGATTTCTACTATGCCGGCGGCCTGCCGGTGGTGCTGCGCGACCTGGCCGAGCAGGGGCTGCTGCACAAGGACGCGCTGACGGTGAACGGCCGCACCATCTGGGAGAACGTGCAGGACGCGCAGTGCTGGAACCGCGCCGTCATCACCACGCCGGAGGCGCCGTTCAAGCCGGATGCCGGCATCGCCATCCTGCGCGGCAACCTCGCGCCCGATGGCGCGGTGATCAAGCCTTCCGCCGCCTCGCCGCACCTGATGAAGCACACCGGCCGCGCCGTGGTGTTCGAGAGCATCGAGCACCTGCACCACGCGGTGGACGATGACAGCCTCTACATCGACGCGGACTGCATCATGGTGCTGCAGAATTGCGGCCCGCGCGGCTACCCCGGCATGGCCGAGGTGGGCAACATGCCGCTGCCGCAGAAGCTGCTGAAGCAGGGCGTGCGGGACATGGTGCGGATCTCCGATGCCCGCATGTCCGGCACCGCCTATGGCACGGTGGTGCTGCACGTGGCGCCAGAGGCGGCGGCTGGCGGCCCGCTCGCCCTGGTGCGGAACGGCGACCTCATCACGCTGGACGTGAAGGCCGGCACGCTGCACCTGCATGTGGAGGAGGCGGAACTGGCCGCCCGCCGCGCCGCCTGGACGCCGCCCGCGCCGCCGATGGACCGTGGCTACACCCGGCTTTATGTGGAGCATGTGTTGCAGGCCGATCAGGGCGCCGATTTCGACTTCCTGGTCGGCAAGAGCGGCTCCCCCGTCCCCCGCGACAATCACTGACAGAAAAAAGATGGGGGTCCGGGGGAATTCCTTCCCCCGGCCTTCTTTTGTTTGAGGGAGTAAAAGAAATGCCCACCCCCCCCCGCTACCGCGGCGTGTTCCCCGTCGTGCCGACCATCTTCGACGAGAGCGGCGCGCTCGACCTGCCTGGCCAGCTCCGCGCCGTGGACTTCATGATCGATGCCGGCTCGGATGGCCTGTGCATCCTGGCCAATTTCTCCGAGCAGTTCGTGCTCTCCGACGAGGAGCGCGAGGTGCTGACGGCGGCGATCCTGAAGCATGTGGCGGGCCGCGTGCCGGTAATCGTCACCACCACGCATTTCAGCTCGCGCGTCTGTGCCGAGCGCAGCCGCCGTGCCGAGGCGCAGGGCGCGGCGATGGTGATGGTCATGCCGCCCTATCACGGCGCCACCATCCGCGTCGGCGAGGCGGGCGTGCAGGCGTTCTTCCAGGCTGTCTCGGATGCCATCGGCATTCCGATCATGATCCAGGACGCGCCGGTGGCCGGCACGCCGCTTTCCGCCCCCTTCCTGGCGAAGATGGCGCGGGAGATCGAGCAGGTTTCCTACTTCAAGATCGAGACCGCCGGTGCCGCGACCAAGCTGCGCGAGTTGATCGCGCTGGGCGGCGACGCGATCGAGGGGCCGTGGGATGGCGAGGAGGCGATCACCCTCTTCCCCGACCTGGAGGCGGGAGCCACCGGCAGCATGACCGGCGGCGGCTACCCGGACGGCATCAAGCCCATCCTGGAGGATTACCGCGCCGGCCGGCGCGAGGCGGCGATGGCCGGCTATGCCCGCTGGCTGCCGCTGATCAACTATGAGAACCGCCAGGCCGGGCTGCTGGCGGCCAAGGCGCTGATGCAGGCGGGCGGCATCATCGGCTGCGACGCGCCGCGCCACCCCGTGGCGCCGCTGCACCCCAAGGTGCGCGAGGGGCTGCTGGAGACGGCGCGGGCGCTGGACCCGATGGTGCTGCGCTGGGGCCGCTGACCAGGGCCGGGGAGGGGGCCTACCCCTCCTCCGCCTCGCCGAAGCTGAGCCCCTCGTAGAGCTCGGCGAGCGGGATGGAGAGGCCGATCTCGGGCATCTCCAGCACCGCATCGGCGCGCAGCACATGGCCCACCCAGTCCTCGCCCATGCGGGCGAAGACGGTCGCGGCGATGCGGTCCTGCTCCAGCATCACGTAGCGGCGGATGGAGGGGGTGGCGGCGTATTCGTGGTTCTTGGTGATGCGGTCCGTGCCGGCGGTGCTGTTGCTCAGTACCTCGAACACCACCACCGGGTCCCGCACCAGGGTGCTGTCATTGGCGGCGGGGGTGCAGGTCACCAGCCCGTCCGGGTAGCGGATGCTGCCCGCCACCAGCACCTTCAGGTCCGACCCCGCGAACTGGCAGGGCTTCCCGCGCAGCCGCCCGCCCACCGAGATGGCGAGGTTGCGCTGGATGAAGGCGTGCGCCCGCGTGCCGCCCACCATGGCCACGGGCCGGGCGCCGTCGAACTCGAAGCGCAGCTCCTGGCCTTCCTCCCAGTCGAGGAACTCCGACAGGCTCATCGGCTTGCGATAGGCGAGGTTCATGGCGGCCAGCCTAGCATGAAGGGGCACCGGGACTTCCAGCCCGGAGATGGGGCGGCGGGCGCGGGCCCGCCAGCCCCCGCCCCGCTCAGGCCGCCTTGGCGGCGTCCAGCGCCGGATAGTCCACATAGCCCTCGGCGCCGCCGGCGTAGAGGGTGTCGCGGTTCACCTCGTTCAGCGGCGCGCCCAGGCGCAGGCGCTCCGGCAGGTCCGGGTTGGCGATGAACTTCAGGCCAAAGCTGATGGCATCCGCCCGGCCCTCCGCCAGATCCGCCGCCGCCTGCTCAGGCGAGAAGCGCTCATTGGCGATGAAGGGGCCGCCGAAGGCCGCACGCAGCTGCGGGCCGATGCGGTCCGGCGCCTCGTGCTCGCGGGCGAAGAGGAAGGCGATCTTCCGCCGGCCCAGTTCGCGCGCCACGTAGCCGAAGGTAGCGAGGCGGTCGCTGTCGCCCATGTCGTGGCTGTCGGCGCGGGGGGCGAGGTGCATGCCCACCCGGTCGGCGCCCCAGACGCCGATGGCGGCGTCCGTCACTTCCAGCATCAGCCGGGCGCGGTTCTCGACCGGGCCGCCATACTCGTCGGTGCGGCGGTTGGTGGAATCCTGGAGGAACTGGTCGAGCAGGTAGCCATTGGCGCCATGGATCTCGACGCCGTCGAAGCCGGCGCGCTGCGCGTTCTCGGCGCCGCGGCGGTAGGCGGCGACGATGCCGGGGATCTCGTCCGTCTCCAGCGCGCGGGGCGTCACATAGGGGCGCTGCGGCCGCACCAGGCTGACATGGCCGGCCGGCTGGATGGCGCTCGGCGCCACGGGCAGGGCGCCGTCGAGGAAGATGGGGTCGGAGATGCGGCCGACATGCCAGAGCTGCAGCATGATCCGCCCGCCGGCCGCGTGCACGGCGTCGGTGATCATCTTCCAGCCCTCGACCTGCGCCTCGGACCAGATGCCGGGGGTGTTGGCATAGCCCACGCCCATCGGCGTGACCGAGGTGGCCTCGGACAGGATCAGCCCGGCGGAGGCGCGCTGCACGTAGTAGTCGCGCATCATCGGCGTCGGCACCCGGTCCGGCGTGGCGCGGGAGCGGGTGAGGGGGGCCATGATGATGCGGTTGGGCGCCTCGATCGCGCCGAGGCGGATGGGGTCGAACAGTGTGGGCATTGCGCTATATCTCGTCCAGGCGTGACGGGAACCGGGAGGGTGCCCGTTGTTCGATGATCGTCGAATATCGAACAACTAGGAGGAGACGAGCCGGATGCAAGACCCCTATCCGCATCCCGAGATCGGCGCGGTGCCGCTGACCGAGGTGCTGCACGCGCTGAGCGACCCGCTGCGGCTGCGCATCCTGGCCGCCCTGGCGGCGGAAGGGGAGCGCGGCTGGGGCGCGTTCGAGGCGGGCGTCTCGCCCTCCACCCTCTCGCATCACATGAAGGTGCTGCGGCAGGCGGGGCTGGTGCGGCACCGCCGGGAAGGCACGCGCTGCGTCGTGGCGCTGCGCGACGAGATGGCGGAGCGCTTCCCCGGCCTGCTGGACACGGTGCTGGCGCTGGAATCCCGGACCAGCCCGGCTTCCTGACAGGCCCAGATGATGGGAGTGCCGGGGGGAGGAGTTCCGTCGCCCTCCCCCGGCGCTGCCGCTCAGCGGGCTGCGGTGAACACCACCTCGATCAGCGTGTTCGGCCCGAGATCGGCGACGCCGATGGTGGCGCGGGTCGGCAGGTCGTCGCCGAAGAAGGCGGTCCAGGCCGCGTTCATCTCGTCCTTCAGCGCCATGTCGGTGATGTAGATGGTGGCGGCGAGCACCTTGCCGCGATCGCTGCCCACCTCGTCCAGCAGCTTGCCGAAGCGCGCCAGCACCTGCTCGGTCTGGCTCTTCATGCCCTGGCTGCGGTCCTCCGCCACCAGCCCGCCGACATAGAGCACGCCGTTGTGCTCGACGAAGCGGTGCATGATGGGGGTGCGGCCGTGGCGCTGAATGGTCATCCGTCAGGTCTCCTGGAGGTTCGGCGCGCGGCGCGTGCCGGCGGCGCGGGTGGCATAGTGCGGCAGGCCGGCCCGGCCTGCCAGAGGGGCAGGGCGCCCCCTGTTCAGCCCGCGCCGGATTCGATACGGTCTTGATGTGGCGCCGGGATCTCCCGCGCCTCGCTCCTCCGGGCCAGGCGAAGGGCCCGCGGCGTGCGCGGCCCCGCTGCCTCAGAAACATGCCTCAGCGAAAACAACATCAGCAAAAACAACACCGGAGGAGTACGACCATGACGATGGATCGCCGCACCCTGTTGCGCGCCGCCACGGGCCTTGCCGTCGGTGCCGGGCTGCTGCCCGCCGCCAGCTGGCACGCCGAGGCCGCCGCCCCGTTCCGCAACGACGTGCCGCCCGCCTGGTACCGCTTCCGCCTCGGCGGCTACGAGGCCACGGTGATCTCCGACGGGCGCCTGCCGCTCGGCAAGCCGGAGCCGGCCTTCCCGGCCTCGCCGCCGGAGGAGATCGTGGGCCTGCTGCGCGGCAACTTCCTGCCCCCCGACGCCGCGACGCTGGAGCAGAACGTGCTGGTGCTGAACACCGGCCGCCAGCTCATCCTGTTCGACACCGGCATGGGCGAGAGCATGGGGGCGGACAGCAAGATGTTCGGCCCCACCACGGGGCGGATGCTGGCCAACATGCGCGCCGCCGGCATCCAGCCGGAGCAGATCGACCTCGTGGTGCTCAGCCACGCGCATTGCGACCATTGCTGGGGCCTGGTGGACGCCGCCGGCAACCGCGTCTTCCCCAACGCGCAGGTGGCGCTGAGCGAGGCCGATCTCCGCTACTGGACGGATGACAGCAACAAGCGCGGCCCGGCCTTCATGACCAGCTTCATCGATGGCGCGAAGAAGAACCTCTCCGCCTATCGCGACCGCATGGTGATGGTGAAGGACGGGGCGGAGGTGGTGCCCGGCATCACCGCCATCTCCACGCCGGGCCATACGGTCGGCCACACCTGCTACACCATCGAGAGCGATGGCCAGAGCATGGTCTACACGGGCGACCTGGCGCACCACCACATCCTGCTGCTGCAGCGGCCGCTGTGGGAATTCTCCTTCGACACCGATCCGAAGCTCTCCGCCCAGTCGCGCAGCCGCATGCTCGACCGGCTGGCGACGGACCGGCAGGCGGTGCTGTCCTACCACTTCCCCTGGCCGGGGCTCGGCCATGTGGCGAAGGCCGGCGAGGGCTATGTCTGGGTGCCGGAGCCGATGGACCTGACAAGCGCCGGCTGATGCGTCCGCACCCCGGAGCAGGACGCTCCGGGGTGCTTCACCATGCCGTCCGTCTATGACTTATAATGAACATTATGACAAATATTGGCCGACGTGGCGCCTCACCCGGGGCGTGGCGCCCGCCGCCGCCCCGGCCGGACGGCTCGCCGGGCGCCGCTCAGGCTTCCAGCGGCCGCATGGCGCCCGCGCGCAGCGTGGCCTCCGTGCGCGCCTGCAATTCGTCCAGGCCGAGGCCGGGCAGGATCTCCTCCACCTCCAGCCCCTCCGGCCGCACGGCGATCACCGCGAGGTTGGTGAAGATGCGCTTCACCACGCCGGTGGCCGTTAGCGGGTAGCGGCACTGGCGCAGGATGCGTGGGCTGCCATCCCGCGCCGTGTGCTCCATCATCACCCAGATCTGCCTGGCGCCCACGGCGAGGTCCATCGCCCCGCCCACCGCCGGCACGCCTTCGCCGAGGCCGGTGGACCAGTTGGCGAGGTCGCCCGCCTCGGAGACCTGGAAGGCGCCCAGCACCGAGACGTCGAGATGGCCGCCCCGCATCATCGCGAAGCTCAGCGCGCTGTCGAAGAAGCTGCCGCCGCTCCGCAGGCTCACCGGCTGCTTGCCGGCGTTGATCAGGTCCCAGTTCTCCTGCCCGGCCGGCGGGCGCGCCCCGACATGCAGGATGCCGTTCTCGCTGTGCAGGAAGATCTCGTTCTCGGGCGGGATATGGTCCGGCACCATGTCCGGCAGGCCGATGCCGAGGTTGACGAAGGCGCCGTCTGGAATGGCGCGGGCCACGCGGCGGGCCATCTGCTCGCGGTTCAGCGGCGTGCTCATTGCGGCGCCTCCCTCTGCACCACGCGGTCCACGAAGATGCCGGGCGTCACCACCGCCTCCGGGTCCAGCGCGCCGAGCTCGACAAATTCCTCCACCTCGACCACCACCAGCTTCGCGGCGGTGGCCATCACGGGGGCGAAGTTGCGGGCGGTCTTGTTGTAGGTGAGGTTGCCCAGGCGGTCCGCCTGCCGGCCGCGCAGCAGCGCCACGTCGGCGGAGAGCGGCATCTCCAGCACATGCTCGCGCCCGTCGATCATGCGCGTCTCCTTGCCCTCGGCCAGGGCGGTGCCGGCGCCGACGGGGGTGTAGAAGCCGCCGAGCCCGGCGCCGGCGCAGCGCATCCGCTCCACCAGCGTGCCCTGCGGCACCAGTTCCAACTCGATCTTGCCGGCCATGTAGAGGGTGGTGAAGCTCGCCGTCGTGTGCAGCTTGGACTTGGGGTAGGAGCAGACGAGCTTGCGCACCTGCCCCGCCTCCAGCCAGATGCGCAGGTCCGGCTCCGCGCTGCCGCCATTGTTGGCGATCACCGTCAGGTCGCGCAGCCCGGCGCGATGCACCGCGGCGACCAGCCCGAGCGGCGTGCCGGCGCCGCCGAAGCCGCCCAGCATGATGGTGGCGCCATGGCCGATGCCGGCGATGGCCTCCGTGAACGATGCGACGCGCCTGTCCAGCATTGCGCTGCCGGTCCTCCCTGTGTTTGCGGCCCTGCGGCCGTCTTCTCGCCTGGTGGCGCGCGGCGGGCGGTCAGCGCGCGCCGAGCAGCTTCCAGATCCCGTCCGCCGCCAGCACCATGCGGTCTCCCACGGTCAGCGTGCCGCGCACGAACATCACCGAGCGGCCACGCCGCATCACCTCGCCGCGCGCCTCGACGAACTCGCCCGGATGCGCCGCGGAGAGGAAGTGGGTGTTGAGCTGCATCGTCACGGCCGGCTGGCGCCCCGACGCCTCGTGCACGACGAGGCCGAGCGCGTTGTCGGCCAGCGTCACCAGCATGCCGCCATGCACGATGCCGCGCGCATTGCTGTGTTGCGGCCCGGCGAGGAAGCCATAGGCCCAGCTCTCGCCCTCGCGCCGGGCCCAGAGCGGGCCGACCAGGGTGGAAAAGTTGGAGTTGCCCCGGGGTTGCCAGCCGGCGCCGGCGGGGTCGAAGGCGCCCGTGCCGGAGGAGGGCGGGCTGGCGGTGGAGATGTCTGCGCCCGGAGGGGGCATGGGATCGTTCCTCTTGGCGCCATCATTTCCGCTAAGCGGAATAACGTTCCATTTTTGCTGGCCGAGTATGCGCGCCCGCCACGGCCCGTCAAGCCATGCGCCCGGGGCCTCGACAGCACCCCCCCGCCACCCGATATGCGGGTCCGCGGCCCGGGCCTGCCGGGCCACCCGCATCCGAGGGAGACGCCGCATGGATACCAACACCATCACCTACCCGGTGACGCGGACCGAGGCGGAATGGCGCGCCCGCCTGACACCCGAGCAGTACCGGGTGATGCGCGCCCACGGCACGGAGCGCCCGGGCAGCTGCGCCCTGCTGCACGAGAAGCGCGCCGGCACCTTCACCTGCGCCGGCTGCGACCAGCCGCTGTTCAGCACCGAGGGGAAGTTCGAGAGCGGCACCGGCTGGCCGAGCTTCGGCGCGCCGCTGGAAGGCGCCGTCGGCGTCAGCCGGGACATGAGCCACGGCATGGTGCGCACCGAGGTCCATTGCGCCAGCTGCGGCAGCCATCTGGGCCATGTCTTCCCCGACGGCCCGCCGCCCACGCATCTGCGCTACTGCATCAACGGCGTGGCGATGGACTTCCACCCCGCCTGACACCCCGCCTGAGGGGGCGGCGCGGATGGCGGCGGGCGCCCCGGGGTTGCCTCCCCGCCCCGCTGGCGGAATGATGAACCTGAAGGCGCCGGTACGGGCGCCGCAAGGGAGGTTCATCATGCAGAACTGGTCGAGGCGCGCCATCCTGGGCGGGCTGGCGGCACTGCCCGCCATCCGCGCATCCGCCGACACCTGGCCATCCGGCACCATCCGCATCGTCGTGCCCTTCGCGCCCGGCGGTTCCACCGACGCCGTGGCGCGGCTGGCGGCGCCCGGCCTGCAGCAGCGCCTCGGCGTGCCGATCGTGGTGGAGAACCGCAGCGGCGCGGCCGGCAGCATCGGCACCGATGTCGCCGCCAAGGCCCGGCCCGACGGGCAGACCTGGCTGCTGACCTTCGACTCTCATGCCGTGATGCCGGTGCTGGTGCCCAGCCTTCCCTTCGACATCCAGCGCGACCTGGCGCCCGTCACCCAGATCGGCCATGCGCCCTATGTGGTGGCCTGCCAGCCGGGCAAGCCCTACAAGACCATGGCCGACGTCCTGGCCGCGGCCAAGCGCGGCGGCGTCACCTTCGGCTCCACCGGCAACGGCACCATCGGGCACCTCGCCATGCTGATGCTGGCCCGCCGCGCCGGGGTGAGCATGACCCACCTGCCCTATCGCGGCGGCGGGTTGGCGGTGAACGACGCGGTGGCCGGCCATATCGACATGATGATCGGCAGCAGCGCCCTGCTCGCGCCGCACATCTCCGCCGGCTCGCTGCGGCCGCTGCTGCAGCTGGGCGAGCAGCGGCTGGCCGGCCTGCCGGAGGTGCCCACCACCGCCGAGGCCGGCTTCCCGGGCCTGACCGCCGTGGCCTGGTGGGGCGTCTTCGCCCCGGCGGGAACGCCGGAGCCGGTCATCCAGCGCTTCCGCGCGGCGCTGGTCGAGACCTACCGGGAGCCGCGCATCGCCAGCCAGTTCGCCGAGCTGAACCAGGCGGAACTCGTGCTCTCCGAGCCCGCGGATCTCGCCCGCTTCGTCGGCACGCAGATCGACAGCTGGGGCCGGGTGGCGCGGGACAACGGCGTGCGCCCCGACTGACGGCCAGGCCAGGGGCACCGCCCCTGGCCCTCCCCCGCGCCTTGCCTCGCCTTGACAGGGTAATTGGAACGTTCCAATCCTGCCATGGCACAGCGAGACGCGGGCGCGGATGCAGCGGGTGAGGATCAAGGACGTGGCACGTGAGGCGGGGGTGGCGCTGTCCACCGCCGCCCTGGCGCTGCGCGACGATTCCCGGCTGCGCCCGGAGACCCGCCGCGCCGTGCGCGAGGCCGCCGAGCGCCTCGGCTATGTGTATGACCGCTCCGCCGCGCTGATGCGCTCCGGCAAGTCGCACACGGTCGGCCTGCTGGTCTGCGAGCTGACCAACCCCTTCTACGCGGAGCTGACCGCCGGCGTGGAGGAGGCGCTGGACGAGGCCGGCTACGCCACCATGCTGGCCAACACCTCCGAATCCGTGCTGCGCCAGCGGCGGATGCTGGAGCGCTTCCGGGAGCAGCCGGTGGACGGCGTGCTGCTGATGCCCGCCACGGGCACGCCCCCGGCGCTGATCGGCGAGCTCCAGGCCTGGCGCGTGCCGCATGCCACGGTGGTGCGCGGCTTCCGCGCCGGCGCCCATGCGGGGCCGGACAACCGCGCCGGCACGCGGCTGGCCACCGAGCATCTGCTGGGCCTCGGCCACCGCCGCATCGCCTTCCTGGGCGGCGCCGCGCGCAACTCGGTCAGCACCGGGCGGTGGGACGGCTATGCGCGCAGCATGGCGCGGGCCGGGCTGGCGGCGGAGCACCTCCCCTGCTCCACCGATATCGGCGCCGCCGCCGCGATCGCCCAGGCGCTGCCGCCGGAGGGGCCGACCGCTCTGGTCTGCTTCAACGATTCCGTGGCCTTCGGCGCCACGCTCGGCCTGCTGCGCGCCGGCCGCATGCCCGGCCGCGACGTGGCCGTGACGGGCTTCGACGATGTGCGGGAGGCGGCGCACTGGTACCCGCCGCTCACCACCATCCGCGTCGCGCCGCGCGTCATCGGCCAGGCGGCGGCGCGGGTGCTGCTGCACCGCATGGAACAGCCGGAGACGCCGCCGCTGCGCGAGATCCTGCCGCCGGCGCTGGTGGTGCGCGAATCCTGCGGGGCGGGCCTGCGCCGCGCCGACTGAACCGGACCGACGCGGCCCCGCCTCGAAGAAGGCCGCGCGGACCAAGCAAGAGGGAAGAACGCCCGGTGTTGGAAGACGCCCTGCCTGCCGGTGCCACGGAATGGCACGCCGCCCTGCGCGATGCCGCGCGCCGCTTCGCGGAGGCGGAGGTGGCGCCGCTCGCCGCCGCGCTGGATGAGGAGGAGCGCTACCCCGAGGCGCTGTACCGCCGCCTCGCCGGGGCCGGGCTGTTCGGCGTCAGCGTGCCGGAGGCGCTGGGCGGCGCGGGGGCCGATGTGCTGGCCTATGCGCTGGTGATGGAGGAGCTTTCGCGCGGCTATGCCTCGGTGGCCGACCAGGTGGGGCTGGTGGAACTGCTCGGCACGCTGCTCACCGAGCATGGCACGCCCGCCCAGCAGGAGCGCTACCTCCGCCCCCTGCTGCGCGCCGAGCGCCGCTGCGCCTATGCGCTGACCGAGGCCGAGGCCGGCTCCGATCTCGCCGGCCTGCGCACCCAGGCCCGGCGCGACGGCGATGGCTGGCTGCTGGAGGGCGCCAAGCTGTGGATCCACAATGCCCCTGTGGCCGATTTCGCCGCCGTGCTGGCACGCACCGACCCGGCGGCGGGGCATCGCGGCATGTCGATCTTCCTGGTCGACCTGGACAACGCCGGCGTCACGCGCGACCGCAAGGAACGCAAGATGGGCCAGCGCGCCTCCCCCGTCGGCGGGCTGCACTTCGAGGACGTGCGGCTGCCGGCCGGCGCCATGCTGGGCCAGGAGGGGCGCGGCTTCCACATGATGATGTCGGTACTGGACAAGGGCCGCGTCGGCATCGCCGCGCTGGCGCTCGGCATCCTGCGCGCGGCGCTGGAGGAGAGCATCGATTATGCCAGGCAGCGCCGGCAGTTCGGCCAGCCCATCGCCGATTTCCAGGCGGTGCAGTGGATGATCGCCGACATGGCGAAGGATGCGCACGCCGCGCGGCTGATGGTGCACCACGCCGCCCGCGTGCTCGACGAAGGCCGCCGCGCCACGCTGGAGGCGAGCATGGCCAAGTGCTTCGCCTCCGATGCCGCGGTCGCCCGCACCGCCGATGCGGTGCAGATCCATGGCGGCAGCGGCTACATCCGCGGCGTGCGGGTGGAGCGGCTGTACCGCGACGCGAAGATCACCCAGATCTACGAAGGGACGAACCAGATTCAGCGCATGATCATGGCGCGGACGCTGCTGGCATGAGCGCGCTTCCGCAGAGGCGCCCCGTCGCCCTGGTCACGGGCGGGCGGCGCGGCATCGGCCGGGCCTGCTGCGTGGCGCTGGCGGGCCGGGGCTTCGACATCCTGGCCGCCGACATCGCCGAGGAGGGCGCCGAGGAGACGGCGGCGCTGGTGCGGGCCGCCGGTGGCCGCTTCGCCTTCCGCCGGCTGGACGTGGCGCGGCTGGAGGAGCACGACGCCTTCGTCCAGGCGGCGTGGCAGGACCAGGGCGGCATCGACTGCCTGGTGAACAATGCCGGCGTCGGCGCGATGCAACGCGGCGACCTGCTGGATGTCTCGCCGGAATCCTGGGACCGCGCCTTCGGCGTCAATGCGCGCGGCACCTTCTTCCTCACCCAGGCCGTGGCGCGGCGGATGCTGGAGGTACCGCCGGCGGCGCAGCCGCGCAGCATCATCTTCATCTCCTCGGCCAATGCGCAGCTCGCCTCGCCCGACCGTGGCGAGTACTGCGCCGCCAAGACGGCGGTCTCCATGCTGGCGCGGCTCTTCGCGCTGCGCCTGGCGGAGGCGGGCATCGCCGTGCACGAGATCCGCCCCGGCGTCATCCGCACCGACCTGACGGCGCCGGTGGCCGAGGCCTATTCCCGCCGCATCGCCGAGGGGCTCTCGCCCATCCGCCGCTGGGGGGAGCCGGAGGATGTGGGCCGCGCCGTCGCCATGCTGGCGGCGGGCGACCTGCCCTTCAGCACGGGTGACGCGCTGCACATCGACGGGGGTTTGCATGTCGGCCGCCTCTGAGCCTGCCACGCCGGGAGCCGCGCGCATGACCGACCGCCGCCTGCATTTCGAGGAGATCGAGCCCGGCCTCGAATGGACCACCGGCGGCATCCAGGTGACGGAGGCGCACCTGCTGGCCTTCGCCGGCCTTTCCGGCGATTTCTACGACATCCACATGGACGATACCTATGCGCAGGCGCTGGGCTATCCGGGTCGGGTGGCGCATGGGCTGCTGGGGCTGGCCCTGGCGGACGGGCTGAAGAACCGGGCACAGACCCAGCTCGCCGCCATCGTCTCGCTGGGCTGGCGCTGGCGCTTCACCGGGCCGATCCTGGTGGGCGACCGGCTTCAGGCGACCATCCGCGTTGTCGGGCTGCGGGAGACCCGCCATGCCGACCGCGGCATCGTCACCCTTGCCTTCGCCCTGCGGACGCAGCGCGGCGACACGGTGCAGGAAGGCGAGAACGACATGATGGTGCACCGCCGCGCCCCGCGGGCGTGATGGCGCGGGAACCGGATCAGAAGGTGACGAAGAAGCCGATGATCGCGGCCCAGAGCAAGGAAGAGAAAAGCAGGCCGATCATCAGGCCCTTGGAAGGAGAAAGCCGCCGCGGCACGGGCAACCGAAGTTTCCGAACCCAACCCTTCAAAGAGCTCCGGCGCAGGTCACGAAGTTCATTCGCGTGGATATCCGTACGAGATTCCATTTCTCTGACCAGGCTTTGTCTGAGGGAGGTGGATTTCGGAGTTTAGTGGAGGAAATATTAAGCTCGCGAAAAGCTCGCTGGGCCGAATCTCTCTCCTCACGGAGAGGTTATAATGCTTTCGGCAGGGTGGAAAGGGATTAAATCCACTTCCTGGTAGGCTTCCCTGCCTCAAAACAACCATGAATTGTAAGCTACTGTCCCGATTCGCTGTGGCAGGCGGAGGCGCTCAGCCACTGAGGGCGCGTGCAGCCTCCATGGCCAGCGGCGCCATCCGGCGGCGGAAATCGGCCTCCTCCCATTCCGAGAGGGAGGCGGCGATATGGATGGCCGCAACGGGCCTGCCCTGCCGGTCCCGCACCGCCGCCGCCAGCACGATCTCGCCCAGCAACCCTTCCTCGCAGGCCAGCGCGTAGCCATCGGTGCGGGCCTCGGCGATCTTGGCGCGCAGGGCCGGCAGGGCGATTATGGTGCGGGGCGTCAGCGGCCGCCGGTCCGAACGGGCCAGGATGTCCTCCACCACCGCATCCGGCAGCGCCGCCATCATCGCGCGCCCGCCCGAGGAGCAGAAGGCCGGCAGGCGGCGGCCGACCAGCGTGGCGAAGAAGGTCTCCCGCTTGCTCTGCAGCCGCACCGCATAGACGATGCTGAGGTCATCCGGCAGGCTCAGATCCACCCGCTCCTGGGTGGCGCGGCGCAGTTCCATCAGGGCCGGCGTGGCGCGTTCCACCAGGGGGTGCATGCGCAGGAAGTCGAAGGAGCGGTCCATCAGCCGCAGGCCGGGCCGCAGCCCCTGCCCGCCCGGATCGGCCTCCAGGTATCCCAGGTGGCGAAGGGTATGGCAGAGCCGTTGCGCGCCGCTCTTGTCGATGCCGACGGCGGCGGCGATCTCGGCCAGGGACAATGGCCGCGGGTCATGGCCGAACACCTCCAGCACGCGCATCGCCCGCTCCACCGCCTGGACGTAGAGCCGGGGGTCGGGTGTGCCCGCCTGGGCCGGCAGGCCCTTCGCCTTTGACATCGGCGGAAAACTCCTCTTAGCTTTTCGATATAATTCGATCGTATTGAACAAAAATACGGAAGCTTCGGATCATGGCAATCTGTCAGGCTGTTCCGGCATGAGCGCCGGGCGCTTCGCGGGGCGGATGGGCGTCGTCACCGGCGCCGCCTCGGGGCTCGGGCGGGCCACGGCGGAGGCCCTGGCGCGCGAGGGCGCCGGCCTTCTCCTGTTCGACCGCGACGAAGCCGGGCTGCGCCGCACCGCCGAGGCCTGCCCCGGCGCCGAATGGCTGGCCGGCGACGTGACCCGCGCCGCCGACCAGCAGGCGCTGGCGGAGCGCGCTGCGGCGCTGGGCCCGGTGACGCTGGTGGCCACCGCCGCCGGGCTGCTGGGCCCCACCCGGCCGGTGACAGCGCTGGAAGAGGCGGAGTGGGACCTGCTTTTCGACGTGAACGTGAAGGGCACCTGGCTCACCCTGCGCGCCCTGCTGCCGCTGCTGCGTGAAGCGGGGGGCGGCGCGGTGGTCACCTTCGCCTCCACGGCCGGCCTCACCGGCTCCGCCACCATGCCCGCCTACTCCGCCAGCAAGGGCGCGGTGGTGATGCTGAGCCGCAGCCTCGCCGTCGCGCACGCCGCCGAGGGCATCCGCGTCAACTGCGTCTGCCCGGGCTCGATCGAGACGCCGATGCTGGAGGCGACCTTCGCCGGCGCCGGCAGCCCCGAGGCGCGTGCCCGGCGCGAGGCGGAGTTCCGCGCCCGCCATCCGCTCGGCCGCTTCGGCCAGGCGGCGGAGGTGGCGGAGAGCGTGCTGTTCCTGCTCAGCGATGCCGCCAGCTTCACCACGGGCGTCTGCCTGCCCGTCGATGGCGGGCGGCTTGCCTGAGGCGGAGCGCCTCGCCGGGCGCGTCGCCCTCGTCACCGGCGCGGCGGGCGGCACCGGCGCCGCCACGGCCCGCCGCTTCGCCGCCGAGGGCGCCTCCTGCTGGCCGGCCGCAACCCGGCGATGGCCGAGGGGCATCTCGCGCAACCCCGACTGCCGGCGCGCGATGCTGGCGCCCATGCCGCTGCGGCGCGCCGGGCAGCCGGAGGAGGTGGCGGCGGTGATCGCGGTGGAAGGCGGCTGGCTCCTGGCCCGCAACCCGCCGCCTGGCAATGATTGAGAGGAGACCGGCATGATCGACAAATCCGTCCGTTGGCCCGGCGGCGCGCGCATCGCCGTCATGCTCACCTTCGACTTCGACGCGGAGACGCTGTGGCTCTCGCGCGACCCGGCCAATGCGCGCCGCCCCGGCACGCTGAGCCAGGGCACCTACGGCGCCAAGGTCGGCGTGCCGAAGATCCTGGAGCTGCTGCGGGAGGAGGAGGTGCGCGGCACCTTCTTCGTCCCCGGCTGGACCGCCGAGCACCATGCCGGCCGCGCCGAGATGATCGTGGCCGGCGGGCACGAGGTGGCGCACCACTCCTATTCCCACGCCTGGATCGACCCCGACTTCCCCGAGAAGGAGGTGGAGGAGATGGAGAAGGGGCTGGAGGCGCTGAAGCGCGTGCTGGGCGTGGTGCCGCGCGGCTACCGCTCGCCCGCCGGCGAATCCAGCGACAACATGCTGAAGCTCCTCCAGAAGCACAATTTCCTCTACGACAGCTCGCTGCTGGATGACGTGGTGCCCTATCGCCTCACCCTGCCGGATGGCGGGCGCGGTCCGGTGGAGCTGCCCTGGCACTGGAGCACGGACGATGCGCCGCACGCGCTGTTCTCCATCAAGTCGCCCCGCCCGATCTTCCCCAACAGCCACCTGCTGGAGATCTTCCAGGACGAGTTCCGGGAGCTCTACCGCTGGGGCGGGCTGTTCAACCTGGTGATGCATCCGCAGATCATCGGCCGCCCCAGCCGCATCGCGCTGCTGCGCGAGATGATCGTCTGGATCAGGAGCTTCCCCGATGTCTGGTTCGCGACCGGAACCGAGGTCGCCGAGGCCTGGATCGCCGCGCATGACGCCGCCTGACGCGAAGGGAGACCAAGCCATGACCGCCTCCACCTACGATCCCGCCACCTTCCGCCCGATGACCTTCCACGACGCCGTGCCCGGCTTCGTGGAGGGGCGGGATACGCCGCGCGCCTATCTGGAGCGCTGCCTGGAGGTGATCGCCGCGCGCGAGCCGGTGGTGCGCGCCTGGGTGACGCTGAACGAGGAAGGCGCCCGCGCCGCCGCCGACGCCGCGACCGCGCGCTACAAGGCGGGCCGCGCCCTCTCGCCGATCGACGGCATGCCGGTCGGCATCAAGGACATGCTGCAGACCAAGGACATGCCGACCGAGCAGGGCACCCCCCTGTTCAAGGGCGCGCAGACGAAGATGGACAGCGCCAGCGTCGTGGCGCTCCGGCAGGCCGGCGCGGTGATCCTGGGCAAGACGGTGACGACCGAGCTGGGCATGTCCCATCCTGGCCCCACCACCAACCCGTTCAACGCGGCGCACACGCCGGGCGGCTCCTCCTCCGGCTCGGCGGCGGCGATCGGCGCGGCGATGGTGCCGGCGGCGCTGGGCACGCAGGTGGTAGGCTCCATCATCCGCCCCGCCGGCTTCTGCGCCAACACCGCCATCAAGCCCACCTTCGGCGCCATCCACCGCGGCGAGCGGCTGGCCTTCAGCCAGAGCCATATCGGCGTGCATGCCGGGTGCCTGGAGGATATGTGGCGCGTCACCTACGAGATGGCGCAGCGCTCGGGCGGCGACCCCGGGCATCCTGGCCTGTTCGGCGAGGCGGCGCCGCGCCCGTCGGCAAAGCCCGGGCGGCTGATCGTCATGGAGAGCGAGGGCTGGGCGCAGACCGACCCGCGCACCGCCGAGGCCTTCGACCGCGTGCTGCGCCAGCTCCGCGATGCTGGGGTGACGCTGCTGCGCCGGGGCGACAGCCCGCTGATCGAGGCCTTCGAGCAGGCGATCGGCGAGAGCCTCGCCCTCTGCCGCGACCTCTGCGGCTACGAGCTGCGCTGGACGCTGGAGAACCTGGTCGAGCGCTTCCCGACCGGCCTCAGCGACAGCATGATGTCCCGCCTCGCCCTCGCGCGCAGCATGACGATCGACGACTACCGCCTCGCCCTGCAGAAGCGGGACTTCGCGCAGCAGGCCTTCGCCGCGCTGGCGCCGCTGGCGGATGGGCTGGTCAGCCTCAGCTCCGTCGGCCCCGCGCCGCCGATGGAGAACACGGCGAAGGATTCCGGCGTCACCCACACCACCGGGCTGCCGGCCTACAACGCCGCCACCTCGGTGCTGGGCTCGCCCGCCATCACCCTGCCGCTGATCGCCATGGAGGGGCTGCCGGTGGGCGTGCAGGTGATCGGCCAGCGCCATGGCGATGCGGCGCTGACCGGGCTCGCCGCCTGGATGACGGCGGCGGTGCGGCCCGTAATCGTGTAAAGAGAAGCGTTCTTTTTTGGAAAAAAGAACCAAAAAACTTTTTCGGGTTTGGCCGGCATGTTGAAATGCCCCGCGCCAAACTCGAAAAGTCTTTTTGCTTCTTTTTCTTCAGAAAAAGAAGGAAGCTTTCACTTCAGGCCGTTCTCCAGCCACTCCCGTGTCAGCACGAGATCGGTGCGTGTCAGCCCGTGCCCGGTGGGCAGGCTGCGGTGCATCACAGCCGCCCCCGCGCCCTCCAGCGTGGCGGCCAGCGCCGCGCTGCCCTGGGGCGGAATGATCGGATCCGCCTGACCCGAAAGCATCAACACCGGCGTGCCGGGCAGCGCCACCTCGGGCGGCTGGCGCAGCGGCGGCATGGCGCGCAGCAGCGCGGCGCCCGCCAGCGTGCCGGGGTGCAGCAGCAGCAGCGCCGCCGCGATGTTCGCCCCGTTCGAGAAGCCGAGCGCGACGGGCGCCGCCAGCCCGTGTTGCTCCCGCGCCGCCGCCACGAATCCGGCCAGCGCAGCCGCCTGCGCGCGCAGGTCGTCCTCGTCGAACACGCCCTCCGCCAGCCGGCGGAAGAAGCGCGGCATGCCGTGCTCCAGCACCCGCCCGCGCGGGGAGAGCAGCGCCGCGCCCGGCGCCACCTCCCGCCCCAGCGGGATCAGGTCATGCTCGTCGCCGCCGGTGCCGTGCAGCAGCAGCAGCGGGGGGAGAGCCGGGTCGGTGCCCGGCTCGAAGCGGTACTGGAAGCCTTCCATCCTCTCCTCCTTCAGCCGAGCGCCGGCAGGGCGGATTCGATGGCCACGCGATGGCCTTCGAGGAAGCCCGGCAGCTTCAGCGCCTGGCCCAGCGCGGCCGGGGCCTCGTCCACCGCGAAGCCGGGCACGTCGGTCGCGATCTCGAACAGCACATGGCCCGGCTCGCGGAAATAGACCGAGCGGAAGTAGTTGCGGTCCTTCTGCTCGGTGGTGTGGATGCCGTGGTTCTCGGCCAGGCGCCGCACCATGTCCATCTCCGCCGCGTCATCGGCGGCGCGGAAGGCTAGGTGGTGCACCGAGCCGCGGCCCAGCCGCGCCGGCGCCGCCCCCGCCGCCACGCGCAGGTCGACGATGCCGCCCAGCGCCATGCCCGGCACCTGGAAGCGGTGCGTCTCCCCTTCCCGCCCCGCCGCCGCGAAGCCGAAGACGTCGGAGAGGATGGCGCCCGTCGGCGCCGCGTCGCCCACCAGCAGCGAGACGCCGTGGAAGCCGCGGATGGCGTGCTCGGCGGGGATCTCGCCATTCTCCCAGGCCGGCTCGGCCTCGATGCCGGGCAGGCCGACGAGCGCCAGATGCATGCCATCCGGGTCGCGGAAGGCGAGCAGCGTCTCGCCGAGGCGCCCCGTCCGCTGCACCCCGTGGTTGACCAGGCGCTGCGTCCAGTAGCCGAGCGAGGCCTGCGGCACGCGGAACACCGTCTCCTGCAGCTCGCCCGTGCCGGCGCGGCCGGGGGCGGCGTTCTCCCAGGGGAAGAAGGTGAGGATGGTGCCGGGGCTGCCCGCCGCGTCGCCGTAGTAGAGATGGTAGGCGCCGGGGTCGTCGAAGTTCACCGTCTTCTTCACCAGCCGCAGCCCCAGGGTGCGGGTGTAGAATTCCAGGTTCTGCCGCGCCTTTCCGGCGATGGCGGTGACGTGGTGGATGCCGTTGCGGGTCATGGTCCGGGTCTCCTTGGCGGTGCGGGATGCACCGGGTTGACCCCAGAATGGGTGGCGGAAGGCCCGGGCGAAAGCGAAACCCGGTTGCACTAACGCAATCGGAACCTTGCGGCTTGTGCCCTGGAATTGCATCGTGGCGCGGGCTAGCCTGCCGGCCCCGGCCCAGAATCCCGGCCCGCGAAGGATGCGCCATGACCGAACCGCCGCGCGGCGTCGCGTGGGATGATGTCCGCCTGATCGACGCCATCGCCCGCACCGGCAACCTGCCGGCGGCGGCGGCGCGGCTCGGGGTGCACCACTCCACCGCCTTCCGCCGGCTGGGGCAGATCGAGGCGCTGATCGGCTGCCCGCTCTTCGAGCGCCGCCGCGCCGGCTATGTGGCGACGCCGGCGGGCGAGGAGATGGCGGCCCTGGCCGCGCGGGTGGAGGCGGACATCACCGCCGTCACGCGCCGCCTGGCGGGGCAGGTGCCGCTGCCCTCGGGCGAGGTGCGGCTGGCCACCAGCGACCTGCTGCTGGCCGGGCTGCTGCTGCCCATGCTGGCCACGCTGCGCGCCGCGCAGCCGGCGATCCGGCTCGATATCGTCACCGGCAACGCCGCCGCCAACCTCTCCCGCCGCGACGCCGACGTGGCGCTGCGCGCCAGCGACGCACCGCCGGAAACGCTGGTGGGCCGCCGCGTGGCGCGCATCGGCTGGGCGCTCTATGGCCCGGCCGGCGCCGGTCTGGCGCCGGAGACCGCCCCCTGGGTGCTGCCGGGCGAGGCCCTGGCCGGCCTGCGGCGCCAGCGCCGCGCCGCCGCGCGCGTGCCGCCGGAGCGTATCGCCGGCCGCTTCGACAGCGTGCTGGCCATGGCGGATGCGGTGCGGGCGGGGCTTGGCATCGGCCACCTGCCCTGCTTCGCGGGGGATGCCTGGCCGGGCCTCGCGCGGCTCTCGGCGCCGGTGCCGGAGATGGCCGGCACGCTCTGGCTGCTCACGCATCCGGACCTGCGGCAGACGCCGCGCATCCGCGCCGTGATGGACCATCTGGGCGAGGCGATCTCGGCCGAGAAAGCGCGGATCGAGGCGAGCGGGGCGTGACCCGGCGCGGCGTGCCTCAGCGCGCCGCCGGGCCGCGCATCCGCCACACCAGCGCGATCAGCTCCGCCACGGCCTGGAAATGCTCGGGCGGGATCGGCGCCTCCTCCTCCAGCCGGTAGAGGGCGCGGGCCAGGGGCGGGTTGGCCACCAGCGGCACGCCATGCGCCTCGGCGATGCGGCGGATGCGCGCGGCGGCGGCGTCCACGCCACGCGCCACCACGCGCGGCGCCGCATCCGCCGCGCGGTCATAGGCCAGGGCGACGGCATAGTGCGTCGGGTTGGTCACCACCACCGTGGCCTTCGGCACCGCCTCCTGCACGCGGCGGCGGCGGCGGCCGAGCATCCTGGCGCGGCGCTTGGCGCGCAGATGCGGGTCGCCGTCGCTCTCCTTCATCTCCTCCTTCATCTCCTGCAGGCTCATCCGCATCCGCCGCGCGAAGCGCAGCCGCACCCACAGGAAATCCGCCGCCGCCAGCACGGCCAGCGCCGCCAGCGCCGCCATCACCAGCCGCCCCAGCAGCTCGGCCAGCAGTGCCGTCATCGCCTCGGGCGGCTCGGCCAGCACGCCGCGCAGCGCCGGCAGCGCATCGGCCGCCACCCACCACAGCGCCAGCCCCGTGGCGCCGAGCTTCAGCAGCGCGCGTGCCAGCTCCTGCAGCCCATGCGGGCCGAACAGCCGCTTGGCGCCGGCCAGCGGGCTGATCTTGGAGAGCTTCGGCGCCATCGCCTGGGCGGAGACCAGGAGGCGGGTCTGCAGCAGCGTCCCGGCCACGGCGCCGAGCGCCGCCATGGCGGCCACGGCCAGCATCAGCGGCAGGGCGGCGCGCAGCAGCGAGGCCGCCGCCGCATCCGCGCGCAGCATGTGCGCGCCGGCGAAGATCGCCCGCGTCTCCTCGATCAGGCTGCGGCCCAGCGCCGGGCCGAGCAGGCCGAGCGCCAGCGCGCCGCCCGCCAGGCTGGCGAGCTGCACCGCCTCGCGCGCCAGCGGCACGTCGCCCTGCTCGCGCGCGCGGTCCAGCCGGCGTTGCGAGGCGTCGAGTTGCTTGTCGTCGGCATCGCCCTGCTCCTCGGCCATGGCGCCCGCCTCAGCCCAGCCCGGGCAGCACGGAGAAGGCGGCCTGGGCGGCGGCCAGCCAGTGCTCCAGGATCAGCGGCAGCAGCGCCGCCAGCAGCGCGCTGCCGGCGAGCGTCTGCGCCGGCGCGGCGATGACGAAGATCTGCGCCTGCGGCGCGGCGCGGGCGAGCAGCCCGCTACCGGCCTGCAGCAGCACGGCCAGCAGCAGCAGCGGCGCCGCCAGCCGCATGGCCAGCGCGAAGCTGCCGGCGGTGGCCGCCACCACCGCCTCGGCCGCCGGGCCGGCAGGCAAGGGCGCGCCGGCCGGCAGCAGCGCGTAGCTCTCGGCCAGCGCCCGCAGCGGCAGGGCGTAGAGGCCGGTGCTCAGCGCCAGGATGGCGGCGGCCATCCCCATCAGCCGCCCCGTGGCGAGGCCCTGCGCGCCCTGCACAGGGTCCTGCCCCAGCAGGCTGGACAGGCCGATGAGGAAGCCGATGGCCTGCCCCGCCGTGACCAGCGCGAAGCTGGCCAGCCGTGCCAGCCAGCCCAGCCACAGCCCCACCGCCACCTCGGTGGCCACCAGCGCGGCCAGGCCGCCGATGCCCGCCGGCTCCGGCGGCAGGCCGGGTGCCAGCACCGGCAGCAGCAGCGCCACCACGGCGAGCGCCAGCCCGAGCCGCAGCGTGGCCGGCACATCGGCCTCGCCCAGCCCTGGCAGCACCATGCCGCAGGCGCCGATGCGCGCCATCAGCAGCGCCGCCTGGAAGGCCAGCAGCGGCAACTGGCCGAGCCACTCGGCCTCGCTCACCGCAGCCCGCCGACGGCCACGACCTGCGCGAAGATCTCCTCGGTGAAGCCACGCAGCGCGCCGGCCGCCATCGGCCCGCCCACCAGCAGCACCACCGCCAGCGCCACCAGCTTCGGCACGAAGGCCAGCGCCGCCTCCTGGATCTGCGTCAGGGCCTGCAGCACGGCCACGGCCAGGCCGACCACCAGCAGCACCACCAGCATCGGCCCGCCCACCAGCAACGCCGTCCAGAGCGCCTGCTGCCCGGCCAGGGCCACGATATCGCTGTCCATCGCCTGTGCCGCCTCCTGCGGCTGCCGGCCGCGTCCTGCGGCCCGTGCGAAGGGGTAGGGGCGCCGGCAGGAGACCGGCGCCGCGGGACGGGCCCGTGGCCCGTCAGATCGGCATGCGCATGATCTCCTGGTAGGCGGAGACCACGCGGTCGCGCAGCGCCACGGTGGTCTGCAGCGCCAGCTCGGCGCGGGAGACGGCCAGCACCACGTCGGTGACGCCCGCCTGGCCGGTCAGCGCCTGCACGCTGGTCGCGTCGGCGGTCCGCGTGGCCTGCACGGCGCCTTCCATGGCGCGCTCCAGCATGGCGCCGAAGCTGCCGCCCTGGCCCGGCTGGGATGGAACGGCCGGCGCCGCGCCGGCCTGTGCGCCCAGGGCGCGGTAGGCGGCGAGGCCGGAGAGCGGCGCGCTCACGAGCGCAGCGCCTCGATGGTGCGCATCAGCATCCCGCGCGTCGTCTCCAGCACGGAGAGGTTGGCGCTGTAGCTGCGCTGGGCCTCGCGCATGTCCATCACCTCGATCAGGCTGTCCACGTTCGGCGTGCGGACATAGCCGCGCGCATCGGCGGCCGGGTGGTGCGGGTCGTAATGCTCGGGGAACTCGCCCGGCGCGGTGCCGGTGCGCCCGGCCCGCACCGTCTCCACCCCCGTCGCGCGGTCGAGCGTGCGCTCGAAGGTGAGGGTCTTGCGCCGGTAAGGATCGGCGCCAGGCGTGGTGCCGGTGCTGTCGCGGTTGGCGAGGTTCTCCGCCACCACCCGCAGCCGGGCCGACTGTGCCGCCATGCCGGCGGCGGAGACGTTGAGCGCGCGGTCGAGATCCATGCTGCCCGGTCCTTATCAGCTGCGCCCGAGGGCGGTGCGGTACAGCCCGGCCCAGCTGCGGTGCAGGCCGAGCGCCAGGGCGTGCGCCTGGTCGGTCTCGGCCACCTTCAGCGCCTGCTGGTCCAGCGCCACGGCATTGCCGTTCGGGCTGCGCTCGGCCGCGGCGCGGTCGGTGCGCGCGGTGCCGCCGGTGGAGGAGACCATGTGGCGCGGATCGGTGCGCGCCAGGCCGCCCGACGCGGTGGCCCGCCCCAGCGCCTGCGCGAAGGGCGTGAGGTCGCGCGGCTGGTAGCCGGGCGTGTCGGCATTGGCGATGTTCTGCGCCAGCACGCGCTGCCGCTGCTCCAGCCAGTGCAGGCGCTGCCCGGCCAGGGCCAGCGGATCGGCGGGGATGGGTCGGGAGACGCTCATGGCGGCACGCTGCCCCGGCTTTGCGACCGCCATGTTAACGGGATGGTGATTGCCGGCTCGGCGCGCCGCCTCAGCGCAGGCTGCGCAGCTGCTCGGAGAGCGCCTGCCCCATCGCCACCTCGCGGCGGAGCCGGTCGAGATCGGGCAGGCCCGGGCGCGGCGCCTCGGCGGCGAGGGCCGAGAAGGCCTCGGCCAGCGGCCCGCCGGCCAGGCGCGGGCCATAGCTGGCGCGCAGGGC